>NZ_CM001792.1:2339477-2342455 GCF_000340475.1 Oceanobacillus kimchii X50 | reverse complement strand
TATTTTGAAACAAGGCTATTAAATTAGCACGCTTATTTACTGAAATAACAACTTAGTTAAGTGAATAAGGGCGCACGGTGGATGCCTTGGCACTAGGAGCTGAAGAAGGACGGGACTAACACCGATATGCCTCGGGGAGTTGTAAGTAAACTTTGATCCGGGGATTTCCGAATGGGGAAACCCACTGTTCGTAATGGAGCAGTACCTATACCTCAATACATAGGGTATAGGGAGCAGACCCGGGGAACTGAAACATCTCAGTACCTGGAGGAAGAGAAAGAAACCTCGATTTCCTGAGTAGCGGCGAGCGAAACGGAAAGAGCCCAAACCAGAAAGCTTGCTTTCTGGGGTTGTAGGACACTCCTTTGGAGTTACAAAGAAATTCTTTAAATGAATCGATCTGGAAAGATCAGCCGAAGAAGGTAACAGCCCTGTAATTGAAAAAGAATTTCCTCCGGAGTGTATCCTGAGTACGGCGGAACACGTGGAATTCCGTCGGAATCCGGGAGGACCATCTCCCAAGGCTAAATACTCCCTAGTGACCGATAGTGAACCAGTACCGTGAGGGAAAGGTGAAAAGCACCCCGGAAGGGGAGTGAAATAGAACCTGAAACCGTGTGCCTACAAGTAGTCGAAGCCCGTTAATGGGTGACGGCGTACCTTTTGTAGAATGGACCGGCGAGTTACGATCCCATGCAAGGTTAAGTGGAAGACACGGAGCCGCAGCGAAAGCGAGTCTGAATAGGGCGATATAGTATGTGGTCGTAGACCCGAAACCGTGTGATCTACCCATGTCCAGGGTGAAGGTCAGGTAACACTGACTGGAGGCCCGAACCCACGTATGTTGAAAAATGCGGGGATGAGGTGTGGGTAGGGGTGAAATGCCAATCGAACACGGAGATAGCTGGTTCTCTCCGAAATAGCTTTAGGGCTAGCCTCAAGATGATGAGTACTGGAGGTAGAGCACTGATTGGACTAGGGGCCCCTACCGGGTTACCGAATTCAGTCAAACTCCGAATGCCAGTTACTTAAACTTGGGAGTCAGACTATGGGTGATAAGGTTCATAGTCGAAAGGGAAACAGCCCAGACCGCCAGCTAAGGTCCCAAAGTATACGTTAAGTGGAAAAGGATGTGGAGTTGCCCAGACAACCAGGATGTTGGCTTAGAAGCAGCCACCATTTAAAGAGTGCGTAATAGCTCACTGGTCGAGTGACTCTGCGCCGAAAATGTACCGGGGCTAAACGTATCACCGAAGCTGCGGATTGTTCTTACGAACAATGGTAGGAGAGCGTTCTAAGTGCTGTGAAGTCAGACCGTGAGGACTGGTGGAGCGCTTAGAAGTGAGAATGCCGGTATGAGTAGCGAAAAAAGAGTGAGAATCTCTTTCACCGAATGCCTAAGGTTTCCTGAGGAAGGCTCGTCCTCTCAGGGTTAGTCGGGACCTAAGCCGAGGCCGACAGGCGTAGGCGATGGACAACAGGTAGATATTCCTGTACCACCTCATGATTGTTTGAGCGATGGGGGGACGCAGTAGGATAAGGAATGCGCACCGATGGATGTGTGCGCCCAAGCAGTGAGAAAGTCAGATAGGCAAATCCGTCTGGCAATTTCAAGCTGTGATGGGGAGGGAAATAAAGTACCGAAGTTCCGGATTTCACACTGCCAAGAAAAGCCTCTAGTTAGATCATAGGTGCCCGTACCGCAAACCGACACAGGTAGGCGAGGAGAGAATCCTAAGGTGAGCGGGAGAACTCTCGTTAAGGAACTCGGCAAAATGACCCCGTAACTTCGGGAGAAGGGGTGCTCCTTTTAAGGAGGAGCCGCAGTGAATAGGCCCAAGCGACTGTTTAGCAAAAACACAGGTCTCTGCGAAGCCGAAAGGCGAAGTATAGGGGCTGACACCTGCCCGGTGCTGGAAGGTTAAGGGGACGAGTTAGCTCTTCGGAGCGAAGCTTTGAACCGAAGCCCCAGTAAACGGCGGCCGTAACTATAACGGTCCTAAGGTAGCGAAATTCCTTGTCGGGTAAGTTCCGACCCGCACGAAAGGTGCAACGACTTGGGCACTGTCTCAACGAGAGACCCGGTGAAATTATACTATGCGTGAAGATGCGCATTACCCGCGACAGGACGGAAAGACCCCGTGGAGCTTTACTGTAGCCTGATATTGAATGTTTGTGCAGCTTGTACAGGATAGGTGGGAGCCTTTGAAGCGTGAGCGCTAGCTTACGTGGAGGCACCCGTGGGATACCACCCTCGCTGTATGAACATTCTAACCCAGGACCGTAATCCGGTTCGGAGACAGTGTCAGGCGGGCAGTTTGACTGGGGCGGTCGCCTCCCAAAGAGTAACGGAGGCGCCCAAAGGTTCCCTCAGAATGGTTGGAAATCATTCGTAGAGTGTAAAGGCAGAAGGGAGCTTGACTGCGAGACCTACAAGTCGAGCAGGGACGAAAGTCGGGCTTAGTGATCCGGTGGTTCCGCATGGAAGGGCCATCGCTCAACGGATAAAAGCTACCCCGGGGATAACAGGCTTATCTCCCCCAAGAGTTCACATCGACGGGGAGGTTTGGCACCTCGATGTCGGCTCATCGCATCCTGGGGCTGTAGTCGGTCCCAAGGGTTGGGCTGTTCGCCCATTAAAGCGGTACGCGAGCTGGGTTCAGAACGTCGTGAGACAGTTCGGTCCCTATCCGTCGTGGGCGTTGGAAGTTTGAGAGGAGCTGTCCTTAGTACGAGAGGACCGGGATGGACACACCGCTGGTGTACCAGTTGTTCCGCCAGGAGCATGGCTGGGTAGCTACGTGTGGAAAGGATAAGTGCTGAAAGCATCTAAGCATGAAGCCCCCCTCAAGATGAAACTTCCCATCACTTCGAGTGAGTAAGATCCCTCAGAGACGATGAGGTTGATAGGTCCGAGGTGGAAGCGTGGCGACACGTGCAGCTGACGGATACTAATTGATCGAGGACTTATCTAAGTT
>NZ_CM001792.1:953424-1138143 GCF_000340475.1 Oceanobacillus kimchii X50 | reverse complement strand
CCACTATTATCTATATTTAATTGGATATGTTGCATTTTTGTTGTAGTTGCAGTTGTTTCATCATCATCGTGACCTCCTTTTTTAATTTTTTAAAAATTAACACTACATCATTATATATTTGATACTAACAGAAAGTCAATTACTTTTTTTATTTTTCTAAAATTTATATTTCAGAAAAATCCTAAGAAGAATAAAATACTTTTTACCTAGATCATTAAAATAGTAATTTATTCGTTATTAAATTAACGAGATAAAATTAACTAGCTTATTTATCTAATCAATTCCTAAGATCTTTTTTACGTGAGATATTGGAATTTGGGTCGACTCTACTAATTCATGTAACGGAACACGTGGGTGATTCTTTAAAAACACCCTCACCTGTTCTTTTTCTTGTAAACACTCAGGGCATAATAAAAATGGGCTACTTTCCATTGGTGCCTCACATAATTGGCAGTTACGAATAAAATCACTCATTGCCTCACCCCAATTTTTTTATTTTTTCCATCTTATACCATATTTTTACATAATTCAATGAATTATCCAAAAATAATTCTTGTGACTCATCTATTATGCATGTCGTTATTTCGTATCTATTTAAAAAATGCTAATATATTCAATAAGGAGTTGATAAAATGCACTTAGATCACATGCTAGAATTCAATAAAAATTTTGTAGAAAACAAATCTTATGAGCCATACTCTACGGATACTTACCCTAATAAACGTATGGTTGTGTTTACTTGTATGGATTCACGGCTACTTGAATTATTACCGAAAGCACTAGATATGAAAAACGGAGACGTAAAAATGGTAAGAAACGCAGGTGCAATTATTCGCAACCCGTTTGATAGTGCAATGAAAAGCTTATTAGTAGCCATTTATAAACTAAAAGCGGATGAAGTTGTTGTAATAGGACATCATGATTGCGGCATGTCACAGGTAGATACACATGAATTAAAACATGAAATGGTAGAACGCGGAATAAAAGAAGAAATCATTGACGTATTAGCGAATGGTGGCGTTGATTTTGATGAAGAATTTAATGGATTTGAAACAGTGGAAGAATCTGTTTCACAAAGTGTGAACCTTGTTCGTAATCATCCCCTTCTCCCAGAAGAAATAAAGGTGCATGGACTTGTCATTCATCCAGATACTGGGAAAGTTGATGTTGTAACAAGAGATGAACGAAAATAAGTTTATGTAACATAAAATAGTATAAATAAAGTGTTTTGTTTCATTTCACTCAAAGTACGCAGTGCTTAAACTGCTACTTTGAGTTTTTTATATTCAATTATTAACTTGATAATTAAAATAAGGCTCACCTTTAATGTATAAATGAATCTTTTTTGTACACTCTAACAGTCATAGTACGTGTTGGAGGGGGTATTTCATGAAAAAAGTTGGGTCAAAAAAAAATAATCCTTTTCCACTAACGATAGAAGAACTAAAAAAAATATTAAATAAACAATATGCATATTCTTCTGATCTTAGCTTTACCGTTTATGAGCATGAAGAGCAGAAAATTGCCGTATTCTATATACAATTTTCAGTAGATGAAATGAAACTGGAAAATTACTTATTGGAAACACTATTAAATACAGAAGAACAATTAACGAACCAATTAGCTTTAAAGCGAGTACCTCTAAGCGATGGAGGAGAATACAACAATTTTGAAAGCATACTAGATTATTTGATTCAAGGACATGTATTTGTATATTTTGAAACTGAAAACAGTGTACTTGGGTATTCTATACCGAATAAAATTATTCGTAACCTTGAAACAACTGAGACAGAATCTCTCGTATTAGGTCCAAAGGTCGCTTTTACAGAATCACTTTCCACGAATATTAATATTATTCGTTACGGATTAAAATCAAAAGACTTAGTAATGGAAAAGCATATTATTGGAAGAAGAGATCCACGTGAAGTTCGGCTTATCTATGTACGATCGATTGCCAATGATACAGATATCAATACGTTTAGACAACGAATTAAAGCATTAGAAGTAGATTTCATAGATGATACATCCGTACTTACTCAATATTTAGAGGATAATTCTACAACTGTATTTCCACAATTTCTAATTACAGAATTACCAGACCGATTAATTTATAACTTGTCTCGTGGAAAAATTGGTGTATTATCTGAAAATAGTCCAAATGCGATTATTGCTCCCTCTACATTTTTTAGTTTTTTTGAGTCAACAGAAGATATCTATATGCGTTGGAACAGCGCCTCCTTCATTCGTATCTTAAGGTTTATATCCTTCTTCATATCGACACTGCTTACACCTTTATACGTTGCCGCAGTTACATTTCATTATGAAATTGTGCCAACACCAGTACTAATTACTTTGGGAGAATCACGTGCTGCAGTACCTTTTCCACCTATATTTGAGGCTTTATTCTTAGAATTAATGATTGAACTATTGAGAGAGGCCGGTGCCCGGCTTCCAACTAAAGTTGGTCAAACTATCGGTATCGTAGGTGGTGTAGTAATTGGAACAGCTGCTGTAGAAGCAGGAATCACAAGTAATGTACTAGTTATTATTGTTGCATTAAGTGCTCTGGCTTCATTTACCACACCTAACTATATTATGGGTACTACTGCACGAATCATCCGCTTTCCAATGATTATTTTCGCAGGATTACTTGGATTAATTGGAATCGTGTTTTGTACTAGTATCCTACTCATACATTTAATAAAGCTAACATCATTAGGTAGACCTTATTTCTCCCCTGTTTATCCATTTCGATGGAAAGATTTTAATAAATCACTATTTCGCAGTAAACCAGACATGCAACAAGAAAGATTTATTTCTTATCGACCAAAGGACAAATATCGTTTTAAAAAAATTAAAAAAGGATTAAAGAAAGATATAGACGAGTAGGTGATAAAGTGGATATTAACGTAAGAGTTAAACCAAATTTAAAAATAAATACATACTACTTGTTCTTTATTATTACCTTTATCCAGATTGGCGTAGGGTTATTAGGTCTTCCGCAAATTTTGTATGAGCACGCTAGACAGGATGCTTGGATTTCTCTACTAATAGGGCTTGTATATCTATTCATTATTATGTACGTTATGGTGATTATTTTAAGACAATACTCAAATGCTGATATTTTGGGAATACAAGTCGATATATTTGGAAAATGGATTGGTAAGTTTTTAGGTACTATTTTTATTATCCATTTTGCTATCGCACTTTTCACCATCGTAATTACGTATGCTCAAATTATACGTGTGTTTATGTTTCCAACTTTACATCCTTTTGTAACTGGATTACTATTAGCAGTTTTAATGATTACCGGTGTACTAGGGGGACTTAAAGTAATTGTCGGAGTCACATTTGTATTTTTCTTCAGTTCAATTTGGTTATTGCTCCTATTAATACCTGCAACCGTTCATCTCGATTACACACATTATTTACCTTTATTTCAAGCATCGTTGCCTGAACTATTAGAAGGAGCAAGAGCTACTACCTATTCATATATTGGATTTGAAATTTTGTTGTTAATCTTTCCTTTTTTGGAAAACAAGAAAACCGTATTAAAAACAAGTCTTATCTCTGCAGTTTGGACGACTATGGTTTTATTGATCACCACAATGATTGCAATAGGATTTTTTAGTGCTGAACAACTATTACGCAGAGATTGGTCTTTACTGGCATTATTCAAAATTGCAAACATTACCTTTATAGAACGTTTTGATTTTATTCTCGTGGCAGAATGGATTATGGTACTTGTTCCAAATATGATGTTACTGATGTGGGCAATCACATTTGGATTAAAGCGATTGTACCGTATACCGCAAAAAGCGACGCTCTATATTAGTTCTATCCTTATTCTGATTGGTTCAATTATGGTAACAGACCATTACTCTATTCAACGGGTTATTAATTTCTCCTCTCAATTAGGGTTTTGGCTAATATTTGTTTATCCATTGGTATTACTACCTATCGTTCTTATAAAATCACATTTGAGAAAGAAAAACAGGAGGATAAAAGCATGAAAAAAATACTGTTTCTTTTACCAACCTGTGTTATTTTTTTAGCTTCCTGTATTCCTCCAACACAAGAATTAGAAAGTCTAGCTGTTATCAATGCACGTGGAGTTGACCGATTAGATAATGGTGATATTGAAACCACTTTATTAGTATATCGTTTTGACCAACAGACTCCCCAGAATTTCACTACTGTATCTGGAGTAGGTAGAACATTAAAGGGAGCTAGAGAAACAGCAGCAAATAATATCAACTTTAGAGCCAGTCCAGGACAGATAAACACAGAAATATATGGATATGAAACAGCTGAAAGAGGGATACTTCATTTCATGAATGGACTTGTTCGTGATTCAAGGGTATCAGATACAATGAATATTGCTATTAGCACAGAAAGCGCAAAAAATATTCTCACTGAAGAAAATAAGACAAATATTGATATTGGAAACTTTCTCGAAAGCCTCATTAATAAAGAAGTCGACGAAGGAACATTACCTAGTGCTTCATTATATACTTTTTCCAATACTTATGGAACACCAGGACATGATCCGGTATTACCATTACTTGATACGATGGACGGACGCCCAAATCTAATTGGAATTGGATATTTTCAAAAAGACAGAATTGTGGCTTCGGGAGATATGACAGAAGCAACTATATTAAATACATTGAAGACGACCATTAAGAATACCCCACTCGAAATTACTGTCCCTATTGAACCTTTTGTTGATTCAATCTATCACCCAGATGGTTCAGATAAAAGTGAACTTACTGTAGAATTAACAGTAGTTAAAGGGAAAAGTAATATCAAGCTACTTGATATAAACCAGCCTCTTTTTGAGGTGAACACGAAAATTCGAGCAGACATCAATGAAACTTCAATAATAATGGCATTTAGTGAAGAGAAAACTATCCATCGTCTAGAAGCTGAAATAGAAAAAAAGCTTGTGTCCCTATTAAACGGTATATTAGATAAATCAAAAGAACATTTAATCGATCCTATTGGCTTCGGCCGTTACTATAGAATAAATAAACCAAGTGGACTTCTTACTGATGAAGAATGGAAAGAGATTTTGCCTGACATTCAGGTGGATTTTAATATTGATATTGATATCGAAAACTACGGTACAATTATGTAACTTAGAGTAGCATGTACGAGGAAAGTTATAAATTCTAGAATAAGAAAAGCACACCTTAAAAATCCCTCCTAGAAGGAGGGATTTTAACAGCATCTAATTTTAAGCATGAAAAAAACCTAAATCCTTTTATTTCATGACATCATCGATAATTTCAGTTACTGATAGGAGCGATTGCTCACTTTTATATTTTTTCATTTCATCTCGAATAACAGGTGCAGCTTTACTCAGTTCTAAAAGATGTTCTACTAATGTTTGTTCAGTAAGTTCTTCTTCCTGCAATACTCTAGCATAGTTCTTTTCTTTAAAAGAATTCGCATTTATAATTTGATCTCCTCGACTAGCCTCTTTCGATAAAGGAATAAGTAACATCGGCAAACGTAATGCTAAAAACTCAAAAATAGCATTAGAACCCGCTCGAGAGACGACTAGATCGGTTGCAGCAAATATATCTTTCAATTGATCATTAATATATTCAAACTGAACATAGCCATCCATTTGTAAGGAATGATCAACCTTCCCTTTACCACATATATGAATAATTTCGAATTCATCTAATAGTTTAGTTAAGGACTGGCGAATAGTCTGATTAATTTTTTCAGATCCACCACTTCCTCCCATAACGAGTAAAACTGGTTTACTCCCTTTTAGACTACTAATCTTTAATCCAATTTCACGATTTCCTGTAAATAATTCATCTCGAATAACTGCTCCTACATAAGAAGCTTTATTTTCCGGCAAAAATTGCATGGTTTCTTGAAAAGTAGCCAATACTCTTTTAGTAAAAGGAATTGATAATTTATTAGCTAAACCTGGAGTATAATCTGATTCATGAATAATCGATGGTACACCTCTAAGTTTTGCAGCTGCAACTACGGGTACAGACACAAACCCACCCTTTGAAAATACAATCGATGGTTTACGTTTACCAATTATGCGATATGCTTGCATAGTACCTTTAAGTACTTTAAACGGGTCCTTGAAATTTTCTTTGGACATATATCTTCGTAATTTCCCTGTAGATATTGGGTAATAAGTCACCCCATCTAATGGAGAAATTAAATCTCTTTCTATTCCGTTGTAAGAGCCAATGTAATCAATTTCCCAACCTCGATCTTGATAGTAAGGTATAAGTGCTAAATTAACGATAACATGTCCTGCTGTGCCGCCACCTGTAAATAAAATTCGTTTATAATTTTTCATGGAACTCATTCCTTTCCCAACACATTATATCAGCGTATAATAGTCAATGCACTATATAATTACGTTATAATAATAAGGAAATTAAAAAGGAAGAAGAATTGCATATGTACCAAACAACAACATTAAGAGATAAAATTAAGCTTTTTATTATTATTTTACTGCCAATATTAATCACACAAGTAAGTATAAATCTAATGAGTTTCTTTGACACAATGATGTCTGGACAATTTAGTGCCAGCGACCTGGCGGGCGTTGCAATTGGTTCAAGCCTATGGGTACCAATCTTAACTGGGATCAATGGAATTGTCTTATCGATAACCCCTATTATTGCACATTTGATTGGAGCTAAAAACAAGCAAGATATTCCACACGTAATTCAACAAGGTATGTATTTATCTATTGCATTATCCGTAATTATTATATTAATTGGTGGATTGGCATTAGATCCAATTTTACAAGCGATGAGTTTAGAAAAAGAAGTACAACATATAGCTAAATACTACTTGATTACTTTAGGGTCTGGGATAGTACCTTTATTTTTATTTCATACTATTCGTAGTTTTATGGATGGACTAGGACAAACACGTTCTTCTATGATCATTATCCTTATATCATTACCAATCAATGTAATTTTAAATTATATATTAATATTTGGTAAATTTGGTATTCCAGCATTCGGTGGAGTTGGTGCAGGTATAGCAACAAGCCTAACTTATTGGATTATAAGTGGAATTTCGATATTTATGATTCATCGTGTCTACCCATTTCGTAGTTATAAAATATTTCAAAAAGTATTACCCCCTACACTTTCTTACTGGTGGGACCAACTAAAAATCGGGCTACCAATTGGATTAGCCATATTCTTTGAGACAAGTATTTTCTCAGCTGTTACGCTGTTGATGAGTGAATATAACACAAATACCATTGCCGCTCACCAAGCTGCTATGAACTTTGCTGGTTTATTATATATGTTGCCATTAAGTGTTGGTATGGCATTGACCATTGCAGTCGGATTTGAAGTTGGTGCTAAACGATTACAAGATGCTAAAAGTTACACGTATATGGGGATTGTTGGAGGATTATTAATTGCTATATTTGCAGGTATAATTTTATATACATTTGATGATATTGTTGCCAAATTATATAATTCTGATCCACAAGTAATTGAACTTACGAAGCAGTTTATTATTTTTGCTATCTTTTATCAGTTAGCAGATGCTATAGGAGCACCTATTCAAGGGGCTTTACGCGGGTATAAAGATGTGAATATGACATTAGTTATCGCTTTAATCTCTTACTGGATAATCGGGCTACCAATAGGGTATGTATTAGCAAATTATACTGCATTAGAACCTTTTGGTTACTGGGTAGGTATTATTGTTGGGCTGAGCGCAGGAGCTATTGCATTATTAGCCAGACTGTTATTTATTCAGAAAAGATCGGTATAGATATTAAAAAATGCAAAGAGGTTGGGACATAATAAAAGTTTTAGTTAAAAGGCGAATGATAGTTAAATAAGTGTAAGAAATATACGTAGACTCCTTGAAAATCAAAAATCGACTTTCTGCGCGCGATGCAATGCTGTCGAGGTCTTCCTTGTCCTGTGGGATTGAGGCATCGGTGAGACCCCGGAATGCGGAGCATCCAGAGGCTCACCAGCCGCCTCTGGATTAGCGGAGTATATTTCTGAATCGGGTTTTCAAATCCTATTCATTCGGGTTTTCCTTTGACTAAATACTTTTGTCCTAACCTCTTAATTTAATCATAAGGTATTAAGATAAAAATGATTTTTTACAAGAACAATCCCACAACAGTTGCTGACAAGATGGAAGCTAGTATTGATCCTAATAAAAGCTTCATTCCAAATTGAGATACAGATACAGCTTTTTTACTATCAATTCCTTTAACCGTTCCAGCAATGATACCAATGGAAGAGAAGTTAGCAAAACTTGTTAGGAATACGGTAACAATACCAATTGTTTTTTCGGACATTCCATCTAATAACGGTTGGAATTGTGTCATTGCTACAAATTCATTCGTAACAATCTTCGTCCCCATAATAGATCCTGCCTCAATTACTTCATTAGGTGCTATCCCCATTAAAATTCCAATCGGAGCAAGAATATATCCTAAGATTTGTTGTAGAGTGACGCCAGCAAAAACAAACTGAATTAACCAGTTTACAAGCTCTAGAGATGCAATAAACGCAATTAACATCGCAGCTACGATTAATGCAATTTTTCCACCTTCTAAAGCTCCATTTCCCATTGCTTCAAAAATACTCTTATCCTGACTTACGTCGGTAATATCAACTTTGTCTTCTTCTTTTGGAACTTCGACAGGAGCAATAATTGATGCAATCATTAACGCACTAAACATGTTTAAAGGCAATGCGACTAATATATATTCAGGTGGTAATATTTGAATATATGCACCTACAATGGAAGCAGATACTGACCCCATCGCTGAAGCACTGACAATATAAAGACGATTTTCATTTAAATGATGGAATTGAGATCGAATTGCGATTAGTGCTTCCGATTGCCCAAAAAATATACTATTTACGCCATTAAATGATTCAATTCGGGGTAATCCAGTAACTTTTGAGATTGCTGCTCCAACATACTTAATAATAGCCGGTAGTATTTTTAAATACGTTAACACAGACAGTAATGTTGCAAAGAATATAATAAGTAATAATACATTGAAGAAGAATACTCCACCTTCCGCAACTTCGAATCCTCCAAGTACAAAATTCACCCCTTCTGTACCAAATTCAATCAACTTATTAAATACAGCTGATATACCATTTATTATAGAAGCACCAATGGTGGTTGAAAACATAAACCACGTAATTAGTAACTGAAGAACCAACATTATTCCTATGCCTTTAAAGTTTACCTTTTTCTTCTTATTCGACATGAGGTAGGCAAGTCCCAATGTAATAATAATTGCTAATATACCGAGAAGTATACTCACGGTTAGCCTCCTTTATTCATTTTTAGGTATAAATACCATTATAACTATCTATCAACATGTATGACGTATGACAAGTTAAACATTTAAAAAATATATTACCATTTTTAAGTTCTTAATTTTCAAAAATGATAACGTTTTTATAATCTTTTATTAAAAAGAATTTATTCATATCATGTCAATAATGTACCCAGCAAGTACTATAATATTCGTTCTGCCGACTAATTTCAACAAATATTAATGAATTTAATAATAAAATTTATCAAAAGTATGACAGTCTAGTATGCAAAAAAAAAACAGGGTCATATCTAAAACCCTGTTTTTCTATTTAACTAGTATCTATTTTTAGCCTTCAAGTAAAAGATCATACGGGTCTTCTAACATTTGCTTAATTCGAACAAGAAATTGCACAGCTTCCTTACCATCAACAATACGGTGATCATAAGATAGAGCTAAATACATCATTGGACGAACTTCAATAGAATCATCTGGCATTACCATTGCACGTTTTACTATATTGTGCATTCCTAAAATACCTACTTGAGGGGCATTTAAAATTGGTGTAGACATCATTGAACCAAATGTCCCACCATTTGTAATTGTAAAGGATCCACCCTGCAAGTCTTTTAACGCCAATTTATTATCTCGTGCTTTTGTGCCTAAATCGTTAATATCTTGCTCAATCCCAGCAAAATCTTTACGGTCTGCATCTCTGACTACTGGCACTACAAGTCCATCATCCGTGGAGACAGCAATACCGATGTCATAGAATTTCTTAATGACTAATTCATTTCCCTGAATTTCAGCATTTAATAATGGGAATTCCTTTAAAGCCCCTACAACCGCTTTTGTAAAGAAGGACATGAATCCTAACTTAACGCCATTTTTGTCTAAGAATTTATCTTTACGTTGTTTTCGTAATTCCATAACCGCTGTCATATCTACTTCGTTAAAAGTAGTAAGCATTGCCGTATTATGCTGTACTTCTACAAGATTTTTTGCGATTGTTTGACGGCGACGAGTCATTTTTACACGTTCTACCGGTTTATCAAATTCAGTTTTCTCCGATTTTGGAGCTTCTTTTTTCTCTTGCTTCTTATCCGTTGATCGTTTATTCGCTTGTGCTTGCGCTTCTACATCTTCTGTGCGTACACGTCCTAATGGATCTCGTGATTGAACACTACTTAAATCAATATTTAATTCACGAGCTCGTTTTCTAGCTGCAGGAGATGCAATCACTTCTCCATTATTATCAGATGTAGTTTCCACTTCCTTAGAAGATTCTGTTTCAGTTGCTTTCTGTTTATCTTCTTGTTTTTCTTCTTGTTTTTCTTCCTGTTTAGGCTCTTCTTTAGGCGTTGATTCTGATTCATCTGAACTTGAACCAGCTTCACCATTTTCATCTAGTTTAGCTATGGTGTCTCCAACAGTTACATCATCACCTTCTTCACTAATGATTTCAGTGATAACTCCGGAAAATTCTGCATTTACTTCTACATTTACTTTATCCGTTTCTAATTCTACTACTGGGTCACCTTTTTCAACTTTGTCACCTTTTTTGACAAGCCATTCTGCTATCGTACCTTCTGTAATGGATTCTGCTAATTCTGGGATTTTAATTTCCTGCACTGGACTTTCCTCCTTCAGATTGATTCAATGCTTGTTTAATAATTTTATTTTGAGCCGTTTTGTGTACAGTCGGAATACCTCCAGCTGGAGCGGAACGGTCTGGTCTACTTATGACTTTAAGTTTCTGATCTCCGTTCAATAATTCTCGCAGATAATCATCAACAAAATTCCATGCACCCATGTTTTTCGGCTCCTCTTGTACCCACACAATCTCTTTTAAGTTTGGAAGCTGCTTTATTTCCTCTTCCAATGCTTTTTTTGGGAATGGATAAATTTGTTCCACTCTTTTTATTTGTAACCAATCATATGTTTCATCTGAATCATCCATCGCTTCTTCTATATCGATCATCATTTTTCCACTACCAACGACAAGACGCGTTACTTTATCTCGATCCACTTCAAATCCCGGTTGATCACGCAATGGCAGGAACCCACTATCTGTAAATTCCTCGGCAGTTGCCGCCATACGCGGATGACGAATGAGACTACTTTTAGGTGTCATTAATACTAATGGTCTAGCTTCATCACGATCTCGCATTGCTGCTTGGCGTCTAAGAATATGAAATAGTTGTGCAGATGAAGTCACATTTGCTACTATCCAGTTATTTTCAGCTGCCATTTGTAAGAAACGTTCTAATCTTGCACTAGAGTGTTCGGGACCTTGCCCTTCATAACCATGAGGTAGAAGTAAAACCATATTTGATTTCTCGCCCCATTTTGCACGAGCAGAAGAAATAAATTGGTCAAAAATAACCTGCCCTGCATTCGCGAAATCACCAAATTGAGCTTCCCAAATAACAAGTGTGTTTGGTGATTGTACGCTATACCCATATTCAAAACCTAAGACTCCAGCTTCAGATAAAGGACTGTTACGTACATCAAAAGATGCATGAACATCCGATAATCCATGTAAGGGACTGTATTTCTCCCCAGTTTCTACATCATGTAATACTATATGACGGTGTGCAAATGTACCACGCTCGGTATCCTGGCCTGTTAAACGAATTGGTGTTCCATCTTTTAAAATGGACGCAAAAGCTAAAGCTTCACCTGTACCCCAATCCGCTTTATTACCTTCTTCCAACGAATCTTTTCTGCGCTGTAGGATTCGCTCTGTCTTCTTGAAGCCTTTAAAGCCTTCCGGACGTTCAAGTAATTCTTCATTAATCGATTTTAAAGTAGCTAAATCAATAGCTGTCGTAAATTGGTCTAGGCCATTGGTTAATACTTGTGGCATTAGCTTCGCTTCTGGTTCTCCAATTTCACTTTCTGTCATCCCTTTATAAATGTCAGTCAGTTTTTTCTCAACAGCACTTTTTACTTCTTCAAATCCACCCTCTTGAAGAATACCTTTTTCTTCCATTGCTTTTCCAAACAACGTAGCAACAGATGGGTGGTCATCAATCTGCTGATAAAGACTTGGCTGCGTTGTACGAGGTTCATCCATTTCATTATGTCCGTAGCGACGATAGCCAACTAAGTCTATTAGAAAATCTTTATTGAACTTTTGACGGTACTCATATGCTATTTTGATAGCTGAGATACAAGAGATAGGATCATCCGCATTAACTCGGATAACAGGAATTTCAAATCCTTTCGCCAAATCACTTGCATATCTTGTTGATCTACCATCTTCACGGTCTGTCGTATACCCAAGTAAGTTATTTGCAATAATATGCAAAGTTCCTCCAGTAGAATATCCAGGTAATCCACTTAAGTTCAGCGTTTCTGCAACGACGCCCTCACCAATAAATGCTGCATCTCCATGAATTAATACAGCAACAGCCTTATTGGAATCTTTCTTCGGATATCCTTTTTTACTTCTATCATCTTGAGCAGCACGAGTAAATCCTTCTACTACGGGATTAACAAACTCAAGATGCGATGGATTATGTGCTAAAGTAATTCTTGTTTGGCCTTTATTACCATATTCAACTGCTTTTTCTGCACCATAATGATATTTAACATCTCCAGTCCATCCATAATTGATTGCTCTGGAGCCTTCTGATGGCATTAATTCTTTGTCTTTCGTGTAATTAAACTCAGAAAAAATCTTATCATACGGTTTACCCAAAACATTTGCTAATACAGATAATCTTCCACGATGTGCCATTCCCATCATGACATGTTCAATGCTATCTTGATTTGCGTATTGAACGATATGATCGATCATTGGCACCATTGATTCTAATCCCTCAATGGAAAATCGCTTTTGACCGACAAAGGTTTTATGAAGAAACTTTTCAAACCCTTCCACATCAGCTAAACGTTGAAGGATCTCTTTTCTTTCATCATCATTTGGATCTAGTCTTGCATTTCCTTCTTCAATTAAATCAAATAACCATTTACGTTCTTCATCATTATTAACATGGTCATATTCAAATGTAATCGTCCCAGTATAATACTTTCTTAACTGGTTTACTACATCCAAAGCTGTCTCTACTCCAGGAGCTTGCTTCTCCCAAATCCAAGATGCAGGAATTTTCTCTAGATCTTGTTCTGTTAAATTATATGTTGATAAATCCAGCATCTTAGAACGATCACCCTTATATCCACCAACTGGATATATATCTGCATCTGTGTGTCCATAACGACGAATAGCCTCAACAAGTCTGATTGCTGAGGTTAAGTTGGTTACATCAAAATCAGATGTATTGGATACAGATTTTACATTCTCGGTAGAAGTAAGCCAAGATGGAGCGCCATGTGTATCAAATATTGTTCTGATAGAAGATTCAACTAATTCCGGATCTTCTTTATACAACTCAAATTGTTGTTCCAAATACCCCGTGTTTTGTCCGTGAAACTGCCCCCAAAATCTTTCTGCAGATTCTGCATTTTCTGCCACGACTGATACCCCCATTAGAAGTTAACTTATCCGTTATGAAAACGGTTCAAAACCATTATAGAGTTCGTTTCTCTATTCATCAACTAATATACATGATTTTTACGGAGGATACAACAATTCAGGAAATCTTTTGAACAATTTATCGACATTATTTTTTCTGAAATAACGACATTCATTCAAAGTGCCCAGTTCACAATCTTGATTTTTTTCGTTATAATAAGGGCATACTAGTGAGAAATATGCCTAGATAGTACGTCTACAAGGGAGGAAATAATAATGAAACTTGCTCTATTAATGGGAGTTATTGTAACATTCGTTGTTTCTATGTTCACTTCAGGATACGAAGCAAAATCAGGGGTACCAAAAGAAGATCAATATTAATGCTATTCGAGGTTGGAAATAACAAAATTTTAGTCAAAAGGCGGATGACAGCTGGAAGAAGTGCAATAAATTTACGCAGCTTCCCGTGAAAGGTGGCCTAGGCGGGACTCAAGCTGTATAAGCAGCCTTAGGATCACCAGTACCGCTGGATAAGTGAAGAAGCGGTCATTCGGAGTAATTTTTGAGTAAATACTATTGTTCCAACCTCTTTCATTACGAACAAAAAAACCCTCTTCATTACGAAGTAGGGTTTTTTTTATTAATATAAATTTGGAAATCCTTGTTGTCTTAATACTTCATAAATAATAATAGCAGAGGTATTTGATAAATTAAGGGAACGAACTTTATTATTCATATGAATACGCAGACATTGATCTTCTTTCCCGACTAGCAATTCTTTTGGTATACCTGTAGACTCTTTTCCAAAAACAAAGAATTGATCTATGTTCGAATCACTAAAATCAAAGTCAGTATAATGTTTGGTTCCAAAGTTCTCAATATAATAAAATTTTGCATCTGGATATGTTTCATAAAGTTCTTCTATTGATTGATATTCTTGAACATCTACATGCTCCCAATAATCCAATCCAGCTCTTCGTACCATTTTACTATCTGTAGAGAAGCCAAGTGGGTGGATCAAGTGGAGTGTAACCCCTGTTGCAAGACATGTTCTTCCTATATTTCCCGTATTAGCTGGGATTTCTGGTTCAAATAAAACAACATGCACACTCAAAACTCATTTCTCCTTCTTCTATAGTAACCTTATATATTATACACTAATTTTCACCAATCCGAAAAAATTTGTACTGAATATCTGGTGTATATGCCGTCGAGTCTTCATACGACCAATACCGATGACGACTATTATCCGTATGTGCATTTACTAATGGCATCCCATATTCATCTTTTGTCACAACAATAGTTGTATGATTCCAACGATTATCACCTTCAAAATCATAACAAATGACATCACCAGGAAATAATTCTTCAGGACTCTCGACTTCTTTCCCTTTTAATCCTTTTTGAGAACCACTTAAGTACCAACGCATTGAATGTGCAACCGACCAACTGAAACTCCAAGAATTCCCGCTGTACCACCATCCTCGCTCTCGTACAGGTTCCCCCCAAGTAGGTGCCCCACCAGCATATAAACATTGTGAAATATAGTTTGTACAATCTACTTCAAATGTTCTGTAAGCCGGATTATAACTATTCCACCATCGTTCTGCATATTTCACAGCCTCAAGACGATTATATTCAAATCGACTGGTGTCAATTCTTTGTGACTTATTACTTGAATTCCATAGTGAATAATCATCTGGGATTTTTTCAACAGCAGTATCACGTTTGTGGTGGTTGACTATTGTTTTATCTAGGAGACTATACGAAAAAGGTAATACTTGTTCTTCCAACATAAATCGTTCATTTTGTTTTATTAAAAATTGTAAATGCATCACATATTCATAGTTTGAGCGATCATCATAATGAAGTTTTCGTGTCACCTTTCCATCACCGGTTATTTTTACAATAGTTGCATTTCTTTTTTCTAGCAAATCCAGTTTCTTTTGCCACCACTCATCATCGGAATGCCTTTCTGAGAACAACGTACTCCAATATTCTTTTATACTTTCCATAAAAAAACACCCCTCCCATAACAATGTATGTGAAGAGGATCTATTTTACGAGAAAATATTTAACCGGTTTGTAAGTGGCAGTAAACTACTACTTCATACCTGTAAGACTTATCGAATTCCTATTTCGTAAATGCCCGTTTTTGTACTTTACTTAAGCGAAGAACGAATCCTCGCTAATAAAGTTTCACTTTATGTTTGCTTTTGAAAAGATAGACCTTTCTCCATCTCAAAAAGAACTTGACTGTCAGTTTCTTTTTTCATAGCTGTTTCAATCGCGTCATATGCTTGTTGAGAACCAATTTTCCCTAATGACCATGCTGCAGTTCCTCGTATAACTGGCCTTGGGTCATTATTCATCACTTTAATCAGATCATCAATTGCACTTTTATCTTTGTAGTGGCCAATTGCAATCAGCGCATTTCGTTGTAAAGGTTTTTTACCGCGCCAAGATCCAGACATATAACCAAATTTCTCTTTAAACTCTTTATTGGACAAATGTAGCATTGGTTTTAACTTTGGTTTTGCAGACTCTGGTTCAGGTTCTAATTCCTGATGAAAATGAGAATCTATGCCTCTATTATACGGACATACTTGTTGACAAGTGTCACAACCATATAGACGATTACCAATTTTTGAACGGAACTCATCTGGTAAGAAATCTTTGGTCTGTGTTAAAAATGCAATGCATCTTTGTGCATTTAATTGTCCTCCCTCAACTAATGCTCCTGTTGGACAGGCATCCATACAGATAGTACAATCTCCACAGCTTTCTTCCACTGGACTATCAGGTATAAATGGAATATTCGTAATCATTTCCCCTAAGTAAACAAATGAACCAAACTCAGGAGTAATAATCGACGTATTTTTCCCACTAAATCCTATACCAGCACGTTCTGCAACTGCTCGATCAGATAGCTCTCCTGTATCAACCATAATTTTGTTCACCGCATCAGGGTATTTTGCTTGGATATATTCTGACAATTTATTTAAACGTTCACGTAAGGCTACATGATAATCAATCCCCCATGAAGCCCTTGCGAAAATACCACGTCTCTCTTCTTTGGTACTTCTGGGGGCATCATGCATTTTTTGTGGATACGCTACTGCTATAGAGATAATTGATTTTGCTTCTGGTAATAACCTTTTAGGCTCGGTCCTTTCTTCTATAGAGCCTTTTTCAAAACCAGATTGGTAATGTAGTTCCTGTTGTCTGCGTAACCGTTCTTTTAATTCTGTAAAAACATCGGCGGTCGTAAAACCGATCTTATCAATCCCAATTTCCTTCGCATAAGATTGAATATCTTCTTTTAATTGAGCTACTTGCAAGACGCCCCCTCCTTTCTAAATATGATTTAGTACAAACTTGCCAGTACGCATACGATTTAATACAGCCGCAATTTCATACCGGCGAGGTTTTGCCAAATCACCTGGATGTTTTCCTCTATTTAATGTAAGTTGATCTAAACCTTTATTCATTTCATTCTCAATAATATCCAAAACATCTGTAAACGAGCGGCTTTCCATAACATTCGTTCGATACAAATATTGTATAATTTCTGCTATCATTCTTGTTTGTGAGGAATCAATAAGTTGTTCCGTATTTGAAAATAGAATAGGTGATTTCCCTAACATAATTTGATATTGACCTTTTGCTTGGATCTTAAATCTCTTATCACTTTGTTTAGGAAATGAAGACTGTAATAACTTACGTTTTGTATGTTTTCCATATTCAGTTGAGGGAACTTTCTCATTTTCAATCGGATTTTCACTTATGATTTTTTTGGCCTCACGAGTTACTTGTCTTGGAATATACTCTTCCATCAAAATGACATTGTCCGCAACAGAAAAGTAATCACCTGATCCACCCGTCACTAAAATCACGGATACTCCTAATTCATCGACTAGTTGACGAATACGGTGAATAAATGGAGTTATTGGTTCTTTATTTTTAGCAACTAACTTTTGCATACGGATATCCCTAATCATAAAATTCGTTGCACTTGTATCTTCATCAATTAATAACGTCTTTGCTCCCACTTCCAATGCTTCCATTACATTTGCCGCTTGTGAAGTACTTCCACTCGCATCATCTGTGGAGAAATTACTCGTATCTTTACCATGTGGCAAGTTTGAAATGAACGGTGATATATCTACTGCAGAAATTCTTCTTCCATCTTCTGCTCTTATCTTCACCGCAGTGGGATCGGTTAATACAAATTCTCGTCCGTCTCCAGCGGTATGCCGATATACCCCTCGCTCAATCGCTTGTAACAATGTACTTTTACCGTGATAACCGCCGCCTGTTATTAATGTAACTCCCTGGCGGGTTGCCATTCCTTTTATTGTTTTCCCATGGGGTAAGTCGATTTCTACTTCATTTTCTTTTGGACTCTGAAAAGGTACGGCTTGTTGTTGTGGTAGATTACTCACTCCACTCCTACGTGGCAGTATGGAGCCGTTAGCAACAAAAGATACCCATTTATTTTCTTTCATTACGTTCAAAATATGAGACTGCTGATCAGCTAAAATAATTGCTTTTTCTATTTGTTCATTTTTCACTTTAAATACGGATTCATTTAAAAGATTCGGTAATACCTCGCTAAAGAGTTTGATTGCTTGTCTTCCGTTAATAGACCTGCCCTGCGCAGGTAAACCAACCGATAAACAAATAGTTATAAAATGTTCTTGTAGCGAAACTGCTGACCGTTTTAATATTTCTTGTCCAGGTCCATCGAAAACAATCAATCCACTTTTTCCCGAACCTTTTATTGAAATCTTATTTTCACTAATTGCTTGGTCGATCACTCTTGCAAACGTATCTTCTACTGCAGTTTTTCTTTCTTCTGTTTCTAACCATGATGGTTCAATCGATCGCTTATTATGATCAACTATTAACCTAATTTTTGATGGACTTGCAAATGGGTCTCCTTGGACATAGTCAATATAGAGTTTGAACGATGGATGTGTATACATTCCCTGTATTTGTTTATAACTTTTATATCCTCTTCGATCTATCTGAGTTAATTTCTCTTGTAGTTGTTCCATTAGTTCGCCCCCAACATAGTTATTTTACACAAGAATACTATGCAAATTATTATTATTTCAAGGATTCTACTTTATAACATTAAAAAACGCAACGCTTCGTAGACCCTATGTACGAAACACTGCGTTATGACATATGTATGGAGCGGGTGAAGGGAATCGAACCCTCGTCATCAGCTTGGAAGGCTGAGGTTTTACCATTAAACTACACCCGCATTAAGTAAATATAATGTAACTTTTTTGCTGACAAGTTACATTATAGCAATGTTAATTTAACAAATCAACCATAATTTCATCATTTTTTTACAAAATTTATATATAATTTACGTTATATAAATAAACTTCAATAATATTTTTGTCTAAAATGCCGAAGCTTGCTCTGTTTAAATCAATTTTTAAATTGATTCATTTATAAAGATAATTATAAGATAATTAGTTATTTACATATGATATAGCAAGTTATAAACTAGAATTATGCTTGAAGAGAGGAGCTTATTTAATGTCTGTATATCCAATTATTTTAACTCAATCTGAATTTAGAGATAAGGATAGCTTAAACTACCCATTTGAGGAACGTGGTTTGCAGTTCGGAGATGGTATTTATGAAGTTATCCGTGTATATGAGGGAAAATACTATCTATTCGAAGAACACGTTGACCGATTATATCGTTCAGCTGAGGCAATTAAAATTGAAATACCACAAAGTAAAAAAGAAATGAAAGAATTATTGCTTCAATTAATTACAAAAAATGAAATGACTACAGATGGAAAAGTATATATGCAAATCACTAGAGGGTCTGCTCCTCGCGATCATATCTTCCCTCAATCTGTAGAACCAAATATGTATGCCTATATACAGGATATGCCAAGAAATAAAGAAGCTTTACAACATGGAGTGTCTACGATTACTCAACCTGATATTCGTTGGGAAAATTGCTATATTAAAAGTTTAAACTTACTCCCTAATGTTTTAGCAAAACAAACAGCTAAAGAACAAGGTTGTTATGAAGCTATTCTCCACAGAGATGGGAAAGTAACTGAATGCAGCTCATCCAATGTGTATTTAGTTAAAAACGGGAAAGTATATACTCACCCAACGACAAACAATATACTCTACGGTTGTGTACGCATGGCAGTGGAAAGATTCTTAAAGGATGCAGATATTGAACTTATTGAAGATGCATTTCAACTAGAGGACATCTCTAATGCAGATGAAATATTCTTATCAAGTAGTACTTCTGAGGTTACTCCGATTGTACGTGTGGATGATAAAGCTATTGGTGATGGTAAGCCAGGTACAATCACTAAACAATTACAACATGCATATGAATCAGATGCAGCTATACAAGATAAATTATCTGTGTAACCTTATATAAACATCCAAAAACGAGGTTAGGAAATTTAAAGTTTAACTAAAAGGATCAATTTCTCGAGGTTGATAATTAACTCGTCGTCAATCCTTGGAGATTATCGTTTATCTTTATTTCTAGTTCATTTAAAACTTTTCTTTTAGATAACACTTTTACCTCACCTCGTTTTTTCACCTGTAGAATTTTCTTAATCTTCTTATCATTAAGAAAGGAAAGTATAAATGACAAAAATTATGATAATAGGTTGTCCTGGCTCTGGGAAGTCAACGTTGGCAACGCAACTTGGTAGTCATAAAAACCTTCCCGTATATCATTTAGATTCCTTTTTTTGGGGACCAGGGTGGAAACCGATTGAACGAAATAAATTTATAGAAAAACAAAAAGATATTATGAAAAAGCCTGCCTGGATAATTGACGGAAATTACGGCGTAACAATGAATACACGTTTGAAATATGCTGACACGATTATTTTTCTCCATTATAGTACCACTCGGTGCTTATACAGAATTATAAAGAGAAGGATTCAGTATCATGGACAAACTCGACCAGATATGGGAAAAGATTGTAAAGAAAAAATAGATTGGGAGTTTGTACATTATGTTTTAAAGTTTAATAAAGTTCAATCTCCAACTATTCTAGAGAAATTAGATTCTGTTAAAGAAAAACAAATTTATATTTTTAAAAACCCGAAACAACTTAGACATTTTTTTCATCAAATTAAAGATATTTCAATTGATTAGACCCTCTAATTAGTTTAAAATAATAACAAGTTTTTGATTTTTTGTAAAATTTAGGAGGATATACATGAATTTAACAAAACGTGCAATCAACGAGACTGACTTAAAACGGTTAGAAATTGTGAGTGGGCCTACATACACTGCTTCGAACAACCGCTTTACATATGTTTCAACAAAGGTAAATGAAGATAGTGAATACGAAGCACATGTGTACAGTAAAGATATTTCGACTAACCAGACGAAACAATGGACATACGGAAAGCATTCCAATACCAATTTTCGAAGTAACCCGAATAATACTCAGGCAGTGTTTCAATCCACAAGGTCAGGCACAACACAACTATGGCTAGTTGATTTAGATGGCGGTGAACCGAAACAGATTACATTTTTTCAAAAAGGAGCATTTTCACCAAAATGGTCTCCAGATGGTACATCTATCTTCTTTTCTGCGCCATTAAACATCGATGATGACATCCATACCCAAAAGGAACATACCTGTGAAGAAAAGCAACAAATTAAAAAAGACAAACAAAATAAACCGCTTGTTGTTAATCGTCTAAAATACAAATCAGATGCAAAAGGGTTCCATGACGACTCTAATATACAAATTATTGAATACCACCTACCTACGAAAAAATTCAAACAATGGACCACAAAACCAACTGACCATTCCTTACATGATATATCTGCAGATGGTAAGAAACTAGTTTTTTCTAGTAATTGGAATGAAGAAGCAGATTCAGAATTAATTTCCGATTTATTTTTATTAAACCTACATACACATGAATTTACATTATTAACAGATGGAAATAGCAATTATTATAATTCCCGTTTTTCAAGCGATAGTTCACAAATTATAACACTTGGTCATGATTTTGATTATGCCGGAGCAACGTTAACGAAACTCTATTTATTTGAACTATCTTCAAAAAAAAGGAAGGAAATTACTAATCAGTGGGATATTCAATTAGGTGATGCGATGGTTACAGATTCTAGATTAGGAGAGTCAGAAAATGGCCCGATCTGGTCAAAAGATGGTAAATCAATTTATTTCCTAGGATCCGACCAAGGTTCTACCTCTCTTTATCAGACAGATCTTGACGGCAATCTTGAAAAAATTTACGGAGAAGATAATCATGTATTTGGTTTCACCTATCATCCTGATGAAGAATCATTTATTTTAGGAATTAGCTCCCCAATTGACCCAGGAAATTTTTATGAATTAAACAGTAATCGTGAACTTTCATTACTAACAAATGTTAATAAATCATTATTAGAAGAAATTCATGTAGAAAAACCAGAGGAAATTTCCTTTACATCATCGGATGGACTTGCAATCCAAGGTTGGTTATTGCGACCATATAGCTTTGAAGATGGGAAAAAATATCCGTTTATATTAGAAGTTCATGGTGGACCTCATGCTATGTATGGAAATTCATTTTTCCATGAATTACAATTATTAGCTGCAAAAGGTTATGTTGTTGTTTATACAAATCCTCGGGGTAGTCACGGCTATGGTCAACAGTTCGTTAATGGCGTCAGAGAAAATTATGGACAAGGGGATTTCCAAGACTTAATGGAAGCAGTAGATTATTGTCTGGATAAATATTCCTTTATTGACAAAGATCGACTTGGAGTCACTGGCGGGAGCTATGGTGGGTTTATGACAAACTGGATTGTTGGGCATACAAATCGATTTAAAGCAGCTGTTACTCAGCGTTCCATTTCAAACTGGCTTAGTTTTTACGGAGTTAGTGACATTGGATATTTCTTTACAAAATGGGAACATGGATTAAATCTCTTAGATGATCCGGAAAAACTTTGGGATATATCCCCTCTTAAGTATGCAGCGAATGTCAAAACACCGTTACTTATTCTTCATGGTGAGCTAGATTTTCGTTGTCCAATTGAGCAAGGTGAACAATTATACATTACGTTGAAACACTTGAAGAAAGAAGTAGAGTTTATTCGTTTTCCAGGAGCGAATCATGAGTTAAGCAGAAGTGGAGATCCATCTATGCGTATAAAAAGATTAGAACAAATTGGTAGATGGTTTGATCAATACTTGTAAAAAGTTGATATCCAATCGGGTTAGGACATAGCAAAAGTAGTACCCAAAATTCGAACAACGAAATACTTTAAAAATATAGTAGACTTTATTTGGAGGAAGGCAGGCGAGCTTTCGGATAGTAAGTATTCCGGGAGCTCACCTGCCTTCCAGGGTACAAACTCTATTCTTCATTGACATACTTTTTGTCTGTCCCTGTTAGTTAAGCCGTGCTTACCCTAGAAGACACTTCTTAATTATTTTGAAGTCATTACTTCTTTTAAAGAAGCTGTATATGATTGTAATGACCGCACTTCTTGTTCAGTTGACTTCATACTTCCTAAAACTGTCTGAGCAGTCTCAAAACTAGTAAAGTAAGGAATTTGATATCTATTACAAATCTCTCGTAATAAATACCCTAATCGAGTCTTATCTCTTCCTTGATTTGGAATATTAATAACAACATCTGGTTGATATCTATTAAAATAAGCTTCTATTATTCCAATATCTTTTGATATAGCTTTTATTGAAAAACCTTTTCCCTGTAAATATTTAGATGTCCCTTCTGTTGCTGAAAGGCGGGAGAAAACCTGACTATACTTATTAATAAATGCGATGCTATCTTCTTTCCAAAGATCACTAACGGATAGAAATACATCTAGCTTACCTTTGTCATTAAAGTTAACTGGTATGATTGCTTTCTTGATAGCATCTTCAAAAGATGTACTCATTCCGATCAATTCACCAGTTGACTTCATTTCTGGCCCAAGAATTTGATCGACACCTTTCAACTTACTCGAAGAAAATACTGGTGCTTTGACAGTATAATAATTAGGGACTGGTAATAATCCTACTTCTGAGACAAAATCCGTTAATGGATACCCTAGTTGGGAATGAACCGCCCATTCTATCATTGGAACCCCTGTTACTTTACTAATAACAGGAACTGTTCTAGAAGCTCTTGGATTTACTTCCAGCACATAAATTGTTTGATGATATATAACAAATTGGATATTCATTATTCCTACTAAAGGTAACTCTATTGCAATTTGTTTTGCAATTTCTATCATTCTTCCTTGTTGTTCAGATGTGAGTAATCTCGGCGGAAACACACCAATGCTATCTCCTGAATGTACTCCTGCTTTCTCTATATGTTCCACGATTCCTGGAATAACAATATTTTCACCGTCACTAATAACATCTACATCATATTCCATACCTGGTAAATAGGCATCTATTAATAATGGCCAACAACGATCATGTGTATCTTCTTGAATTTTAGATACATAGGATAGTAAGTCTTTCTCTTTGTAACAAATGTACATGGATTGTCCGCCAATTACATAAGAAGGACGAATCAATACAGGGAAACCTAAATCTTTTACTGTCGCTATAACTTCATTTTGGTTGTGTACTACTTTTCCTTTAATATGTGGAATCCCTAATTGATTTAGAAATTGATAAAATTGTTCTCTATCTTCCATCTGATCAATTTCTGTAGGTTTTGTTCCTAATAATGGAATTCCTTCCTCCTCTAATTCTTTTGCCAAATTAATAGCGGTTTGTCCTCCAAACTGTAACATAACACCATCAACATTTTCCTTTTCGATAACCTGAAGTACGTCTTCCAATGCCAATGGTTCAAAATACAACTTATCTGCAATGGAATAATCAGTACTAACTGTCTCCGGATTATTATTTATCATAATCGTTTCATACCCAGCTTTTTGAAGCGCCTGTACTGCGTGCACGGAACAATAATCAAACTCGACTCCTTGGCCAATACGAATAGGACCAGAACCAACTACTAATATTTTTTTGGTATCAAGATTGACCTGTACTTCATCCTCCCCATGCCAAGTGGAATAATAATATGGAGTTATCGCATCAAATTCTCCCGCACAAGTGTCAACCAATTTATATACAGGATGTACTCCGGTTTCTTTAGCAAAATCTCTTACCTTTTTACTCGTGGTTTGTAGTAATTTTGCAATTTGAACATCACTTATATTGTATCTTTTCGCTTTTTTGAACAACTGAACAGGAAGTGAAGCTAACGTGTAATTCGACAACTCTTTTTCTGTGTGAAGAATATGTTGTATTTTTACTAAAAACCAATGATCAATAAATGTCTGTTGATGCAACGTTTCAGCGGATATCCCTCTTTTCAGAGCTTCTGCTAACGCAAAAAGACGGAGATCGTTGGGGATTTCAATTAAATTGAACAATTCCCGCTCGTCTCGTTCATCCATCTTCGGCCAATCTAAACTGGATACGTTTAATTCTAACGATCGAACTGCTTTGTTCAGAGCACCTTCAAATGTTCGATCCATTGCCATTACTTCACCAGTCGCTTTCATTTGTGTTCCTAGTGTACGATCAGCTTCAGAAAATTTATCAAAAGGAAAACGTGGTAGCTTAACGACAATATAATCCAATGCAGGTTCAAATGATGCATACGTTGAACGAGTTACCGGATTTTTCATTTCATCCAAATTTAATCCAATTGCGCACTTTGCTGCCATAGAAGCAATTGGATACCCCGTAGCTTTAGATGCAAGAGCTGAAGAACGACTAACTCTTGGGTTTACCTCGATAATACAATACTCATTAGAATCCGGATTTAAAGCAAACTGTATATTACATCCTCCAACCACATTTAATGCACGAATAACCTTTACCGAAGCTGAACGTAACATCTGGTATTGATGATCTGTTAAGGTTTGAGAAGGAGCGACAACAATGGAATCACCTGTATGTATACCAACAGCATCCATATTTTCCATATTACAAACGATAATACATGTATCATTTGCATCTCGCATTACTTCGTATTCTACTTCTTTCCAACCTTTAATACTTTTTTCAACCAACACTTGATGAATTGGACTTAACCCTAAACCTCTATTTAATAACTCTTCAAATTCAGCTTCATTATGGGCAAAGCCTCCTCCTTCTCCACCTAACGTATAAGCAGGACGAAGAATGACGGGAAATCCTATCTGGTCAATAAATCGAATTCCTTCTTCAATATTCGTAACAATTTTTGATTCCGAAATTGGTTCATTTATTTCAATCATCAATTCTCGAAACTTTTCTCGATCTTCCCCTTTTTGAATGGAATCAACACTGGTACCTAATAATTCCACTTCATATTTTTCTAAAATACCTGCTTCAAATAGTTCAATAGATAAATTAAGCCCGGTTTGCCCTCCTAAAGTGCCTATTAACCCATCTGGTTTTTCTTTTTCAATAATTTTTACTAACGTGTCTTTATTTAAAGGTTCTAAATATACGTTATCTGCAATTTGTTCATCTGTCATGATGGTAGCTGGGTTATTATTAACAAGAACAACTTCGATACCTTCTTCTTTTAAAGCAAGACATGCTTGTGTTCCTGCATAGTCGAACTCCGCCGCCTGCCCGATGATGATTGGACCCGATCCGATTACGAGTACCTTGTTTATGTCTTTACGCTTTGGCATGCGTCAATGCTCCTTTCTTTTCTCTCACTTCATCTAAGAAATCTTCAAAAATATAATTGGTATCACTTGGTCCCGGATGTGCCTCCGGGTGAAATTGAACACTTGTAACTGGATAGTGACAATGTTTCAGACCTTCTACGGAACAATCATTTACATTCTTAAATAATACATCGAACTGTGTATAATCGATGGTATTTTCTTCTACTACATATCCGTGATTTTGAGCTGTTACCCAGACCTTTCCAGTAAATAAATCTTTCACTGGATGATTACCGCCTCGATGGCCAAAATGCATTTTTTTGGTCATTGCCCCATAAGCCAATGCTATTAATTGGTGTCCTAGACAAATCCCAAGTGTTGGATAGTCTTTTGTTAATTGTTTGATGACTGGAAAATATGCTTGTAAATCCATTGGATCTCCTGGCCCATTACTAAGAACAATACCTTCAGGGTTTAATTCTTTTATTTGATTAAGTGAAGTTTGATAAGGAACAACCGTCACTTTGCATCCCTGTTGAAGTAGCGCATTTCGAATTGATTTTTTATATCCGAAATCCAGAATTGCAATATGAATTTCACCAGTACCATAGTTTTCTAATTGTTTTACAGAAACACTATTAACTAATGATAGTAAACTACGCGTTTGCCATGTTACATTTTTCGTTTGACTTTCGTCTTTCACTATTTTTGCTCGCAAAGAACCGTGTTCACGAATAATCATTACAAGTTGACGTGTGTCAATTTCAAACAAACCCGGAATACCAGCTTGCTCTAATTGATCTGAAAACGACTTTGTTAATTGATAGTGACTAGGTTCATCACATATATCACTAGCAATAACAGCAGAAACAGCGATTTCTTTACTCTCATCATCTATATCATTAATCCCATAATTCCCAATAATTGGATAACAGAACGTAAGAATTTGACCTTTATAGGAAGGATCTGTCAACATTTCTTGATATCCCGTCATACCAGTGTTAAAGACAAGTTCACCTTCGATTGCTTTTTTATCTCCAATTAAAATTCCTTCAAATACATCTCCGGTTTCTAATACTAAAAAACCTTTATCCATTTGTAACTTCCTCCAGTTCTAATGCTACTTCTTTCAACGCTTGTATACACATTTGTAGTTCCTCTTTGGTTGTCGTTAATGGAGGTAATATACGTACTACTTTTTCACCAGCTGGTAGCACAAGGATTTGTTTGTCGCGAAGTTTTTCAATCCAGGTACTAGCCTGATTCGTAACTTCTATTCCAATTAAATAACCTTTACCACGAATATCTTTAATCAATGGAGAGATTTCTTTTATTAGTTTTAATTGAGTAAACAATTCATCTTGAACTTCGTTACAATTTTTTAAAAAACCGTCCTTTATAATTTCTTTTAAAGTTGCAGTACCAGCTGTAGCAGCTATTGGATTTCCTCCAAATGTACTTCCATGTGTACCAGGTGAAAATGATGCCGCTACATGTTGTTTCGCTAGCATTGCACCAATTGGAAACCCAGATCCCAAACCTTTCGCTACCGTAATAACATCTGGTTCTATACCGTATGGTTCATATGCAAATAAACTCCCCGTACGCCCTATCCCCGTCTGTATTTCATCAATGATTAGCAAAATATCAGCATCCTTACAAATAGCAGATAATTGTTTTAACCAATCTTTATCTGCAATATGAATTCCACCTTCACCTTGGATAACTTCTAATAACACTGCAGATGTTTTTCCATTATCTATCTCAGACAATGACCCTTTATTATTAAATGGCAGATAACGAAACCCCTTTGTTAACGGAGTAAATCCTTGATGTATCTTTTCTTGTGCGGTAGCTGCCATTGTTGATCCGGTACGTCCATGAAAGGACTGTTCGAAAGTAACAATTTCAATACGATCATGATACCCTTTATCTTTAGCATACTTCTTTGCTATTTTTATCGCAGCTTCATTCGCTTCCGCTCCACTGTTACAAAAGAATACTTGGTCTAAGCAGCTATATTCAGTCAACATCGAAGCTAATTTTTCTTGACTAGGAATATGATATAAATTAGAGCAATGCCATAATTCTTCTAATTGAACTGATATCGCTTGTTGAACATTATCGGGTACATGCCCTAAATTACATGTTGCTATCCCAGATGTATAATCTAAGTATTTTTTTCCACTTTCATCCCATAGAAAGCTATCTTTCCCTTTAGTTGCAGTTATTGGAAAACGATTATACGTTTGCATTACTGCTGATGAAATCTCTGTTTTACTAGACATGTTCTACCTCTCTTTCTGTTAAAACTGTTCCAACTGCTTTTCCTTCTAAATAATTCTTTATATCATCTGGATTTAATCCATTTAAAATAACTGATTCAGCGACACCACTTTTAAGACTTGCTAAGGCAGAACGAACTTTTGGGATCATACCGCCATAAATGACTCCTGAATCTATTTTGCTTTCTACTTGTTGTTTTGTTAGATGATGATGAATCATTTCTTCTCCATTAACCGATTCTATGACTCCAGGAATATTACTAACTAGTATTAACTTGGATTGAAAAGCTTCAGCAACCTTTCCGGCAGCCATATCACCGTTCACATTATAACGCCTGCCATCCTCACCAATCGCAATTGGAGAAATAACTGGAATGCCTCCACTATTCATAATGATCGATAACCATTCTGTATTAACTTCAATAATTTCACCAACCAAACCAAGTTTTCCATTATGTATCTGTCTAGCTTGTAATAGTTTTCCATCTACTCCGCTTAAACCAAGTGCATTTCCACCAATGGACTGGATACTAGCAACAATACGTTTATTTATTGTTCCACTCATCACCATTTCAGCAATATTGAGAACTTCCTCTGTAGTTACCCGTAACCCATCAACAAACTCGGTTTCTATATTCATCTTACTTAGGGCTTCATTAATTTCAGGTCCGCCTCCGTGAACAATAATTGGATTACAAGTTTCTGTTTCTTTTAGCCGTACTAACATTTGATAAAACTTAGGAGAAAGTTGATTTAAAACACTGCCTCCCACTTTAAACACAATAGTAATCATTTTTTCACCTCACGTTCGATAAGAAGCATTGATTTTAATGTATTCATACGTTAAATCACAACCCCAAGCTGTTGCTGTATGCATACCATTTTGTAAATCTATTACTATATTTACTCTTTCCTGATTTAAGGCATGTTTGCAATCTTCCTCATCAAAAACAATCGGTTCGCCATTATTCACTACTTCAATTCCTCCAATGACAATCGAAAGTTTGCTAGCATCTACAGGTACACCACTGTAACCAATCGCACCGATAATTCTTCCCCAATTAGCGTCATTTCCATAAATAGCTGTTTTTACTAGATTGGAAGAAATGACCGCTTTGGCAATTTGACTTGCTTGTTGTATTGTAGATGCTCCTTTTGCTACTACTTCAATAAGTTTTGTTGCACCTTCCCCATCTCGAGCAATCATTTTTGCTAATTCGATTGCAACGATGTTCCAAGCGTCCTTAAACACTGACCAGTCCGGATGATTTTCATTTAACTCTTTGTTTTCTGCTCTTCCGTTTGCAAGTATTAACACCATATCGTTCGTACTAGAATCTCCATCTACTGTAATCTGATTATACGATTGATCCGTAATAGAACGTAACGCCTGCTGTAAGCTATTTTGATTAACATTTGCATCCGTTGTAATAAAAGAGAGCATCGTAGCCATATTGGGATGAATCATCCCTGAGCCTTTTGCTGCTCCACCGATGGTAACTTGCTTGCCATCTATTTCTAGTTGCACAGCTACATGCTTCGTTGTTGTATCCGTTGTTAGTATTGATTTTTCAAAGCTTTTTGCATCCACCTGAGTAGGAGATATTTGCTTGATACCATTTCTTATTTTTCCCATCGGTAATCGTTCACCAATAATTCCTGTAGAAGCAACAGCAACATGGTGTTGTTCGATATTTAATTGGTTTGCTGCTAGTTTCTGCATAAGTAGTGCATCTTCATATCCCTGTTTGCCTGTAAACGAATTTGCATTGGCAGAGTTCACAATAATAGATTGAAGTTGCTTTGAATGCTCGATTGTATGTTTTGTTACCAGCAATGGTGCTGCTTGAAATGTATTTTGTGTATACACACCTGCTGCATTTGCAGGAGTATCGGAATAGATCCAGCCAAAATCAAGTTTTTTTCGTCGTAGACCACAATGAACCCCACCAGCATAAAATCCTATTGGACTCGTCACATGACCATCTTTCAATATTGATATTTCTTTCACTGCTGTCGTTTCCATTGATACTCCTCCTTATGGATATATTGGTAAAAATGATAATCCTGTTTTTTCATCCCATCCATTCATCACATTAATATTTTGAATTGCTTGCCCTGCAGCACCTTTTACTAGATTATCAATTGCAGAAGCTATGATTAGTTGATTCGTTCGTTTGTCGACATATGCTCCAATATCACAGTAATTACTTCCGTTAACGTCTTTAGTGGAAGGGAATTCTCCTGTTTTTCGAATCCGGATAAATGAAGATTGTTCATAATAATGCTTATACAAATTTATCACATCGTCGGTGTCAATATATTGTTGTAATGGCGCATACATCGTACACATTAATCCTCTCGTCATAGGAATTAAATGGGTCGTTAAAGTCACTTTTACAGAGGTTGCTTCTGTACTTTGAGATAAGTATTTTTCAATCTCCGGTGTATGTTGATGTGTTCCAATTTTATACGGTGTGACGTTTTCATTTGTAGTAGAAAAATGGGTTTTTGCACTAGGATTTTTACCCGCTCCAGATATACCCGTTTTCCCATCAATCATGATTCCTTTTGAATCAATAATGTTATTTTCAAGTAGCGGAATAAGGCCTAGTAAAACAGCAGTAGGAAAACAACCTGGATTTGATATAATATTCGTTTGTTTAATCTTTTCTTTATAAACTTCCGTTAATCCATAAGCCGCTTCTTCCAGTAAAGATGGACTTGCTGGCTTATTCTGATACCACGTTTGATAGTCATCGGAAGATAAACGTAAATCACCTGATAAATCAATACATTGGACAGAAGTATCGAGAAAACTAGCGGCTATCTCCTTTGCTACACCAGCAGGAGTTGCTAGAAAAACGATATCAATCTCTTGAATAAGTTGTTGAATATGTAACTCTTGCATAGGTTGTATTAGATAAGTTGCAAGATGTGGATATGTTTCATCGAGTAACTCTCCGTGTTGTGATTGAGAGATGATCTTTGCTAATTCTATGTAAGGATGTGAATCTAACAATCTAATAAGTTCAATAGCACTATAACCAGTACCACCAATAATCGCTGCCTTTTTCAAGAGGAACCGCTCCTTTTTTCAAAATGGAATTAATCCATATTATAAATATTATTGTATGTTTATGCAAGTATATTTATAAAAATTAATTAATATTTATGCATTTAAATACAATAAAACTGCTTTATTTATGTATAAAAAATGAATAAACGGTAAGGCTCCTTTCCGGAGTCTTACCGTTTATTCATCTACATATTTATTTAGAAAACTATTAAGCTTTTCAATATACAAATTTTCTTTCGTGACAAAAGCTTCACCATGTCCAGCAGAATCAACTAACAATAATTCTTTTGGACTTGAAGTCTTTTCATATAATGTCTCTGTCATTTCTGTAGGAACAAATTGATCTTCTTTCCCATGAACGTAAAATATAGGAATATCTGTTGTTTGTACTTGATCTAATGCGGAAGCTTCATTAAATGAATAACCAGCAAACATTTGAGTTATCAAACTCGTCGAAGGAATAAATGGAAACGACGGTAAGTTATACATACGATCAATTTGATAATCAAATAAATCTGCCACACTTGTATATGGACAATCAGCTACAATTGCTTTCACATTGCTCGGTAATTCTTCCCCACTTGTCATCAACATCGTTGACGCCCCCATCGATACACCTTGAAGAACAATCTCCACATCATCACCAAAACGCTCAATAACTTTGTCTATCCAATCCATCATATCTAGTCGGTCATGCCAGCCAAATCCAATATAATCACCATCACTTTGTCCGTGACCTCGAAGATCTGGCGTTAACATATGATAACCTAGTTGTTCCACATAATGTTCTCCATAGAGAGCCATATCTTTACCTTTTCCCAAATATCCATGTGCCATAATAACCACTTTATTCGAAGGTTCCTTTGACCTTAAAAAATAGCCTTCTAGATTTAATCCATCATGGGAAGTAATATTCCAATTTTCATAGTTTTGTTCGTCAGACCAATTTCTCCAATCACCATCTAGTAAAACATCCAATGTCTCAGCAGAAACTTCTAAATCCTGATTTCCACTTAAGAAATCCTTCACATTTCTTTCAATCGCTAATTGATAAAAGAAATATGCAGCAGCAAAATTTATAATAATAAGTAAGATTGCTATACTTGATACAATCCAAATCCACTTCTTTTTTCTCTTCACTTATATGCTCCTTTCCAATATCCATAACTAATTCTATTATACTAAAAGAACAAACATGTGAAGGAACCATGTTATGGAAACATTGGAAATACAAAAAGCACAACGAGTCTGGGACAAAAATAGTTACTCAAAAAGATAATTTTAAAATCCGCTACAGAAATATACTACACTTATCCTAAGGTGACTGTTGAGACTCTGAATGCTTAGCATCATGGGACTCAACTACGCCTTCCTCTCACAGGACAAGGAAGACCTCGACAGCATTGCATCGCATGCAGAAAATCGATTTTTGATTTCCAAGGAATCTCCGTATATTTCTTACGCTCATTTTAATTTTCATTCGTCTTTTGACTAAAAATTTTATTAAGTCCAAATCTGTTGCGCTTTTATAATTTACATACCTTACTTAAATATGACGCCTTTCCATTAAGTGAATTCCAATCCCAGTAAATAATACAGTCATAAACAATAGTACACTTACTGGCTGAACCATCTCTGCCAATGGATAGTTATATACAGAAAGCCCTTGTACAATCTCCAATCCATATTTTAATGGATTAAGATCAGCTAAAAATAGTAAAAATTTATTTTCTACAATTTCTAATGGCCAGAAAGCACCACCGATCATCGCTAAAGATACAGCAACAATAGAAATTACTGCATTAAATTGTTCCGAGTTTTTTACAATAGCAGTAATTAAAATAGAAAGTGCTACGATTGCTAAAACATATGGTATCAGTAATAATAACACTTCTAAAAATCGTCCATTAAAATCGATATTAAATCCATAATAGAAGATTGCAAAAGTAAGACAGATTTGTATATAACCTTCAAAAAAACTATAGATTAAGTTACTTATATACATCTCTGTTTTCTTTAGTGGGGATAGAATCATTCGGTCCCACATTCCATTACGTTTTTCTACTAAAATATGAAGTACATTATAGGCAATAGTATAGATTGCAAAAAACAACGAAAACCCTGCTATTCGATGGATATTTCCATCATACAACCAATCCTGTTCACCTTGAAAGCTTGTTTTCTCTATTTCAATCAGTGAATCTTCCTTACTCGCCAAATAGCTTTCCAATACTTCATCTTCATTTAAACCTGCTTGTATAGCTGCTTCCTGAATTTTCATTTCTTGTTCTTTTTCAACATACTCTTGCTGGATAGTTTGACGAATCATCCCTAAATGTGTACTCTCCACACCTACAATTAAATCAAAATCATCTTCATACAGGAGTATACCTACATCTGCATCACCGTCATTTATCCTTGTTTCTAGTTCTTCTTTACTAACCCACTCAAATGTAAAATATTCTTGATTTTGTATTTCTGATTTCATTTCTTCTTGTATATCTTTATCACCATATACAGGCACAACGATAGTTCCAGCCGGACCTGATCCGCCAACGAGTAAAGCGAATATTACAGCCATGGCTGTAAATATAAGGAACGTAAAAGGTTGTCGAATAAACTCTCTTACTCTTGAATAAAGGATCCCTTTCATTACTTAGACCCCCTTTTTGGATAACTTATTACTGCTAATAAAATGGATAAGAAAGTAAAACATATCAGTACTAGGATGTAAGAAGCTATCTCTCTTAATGAAGCTCCTTGCAATAATTGAATGTATGCACTTAAACTCGCCCCGTTCGGAGTTAAATTTCCAATTTGTTGAATAAGAGGTGATAATTCACCGACGGGAAAAAAGCTTCCACCTAAGAAGGCAAAAATCGAGACAATGATTCCCGAGAAAAAACCAATGATTTCTTCTGAATTAATTCGATAACTAATCGCCGTCAATAACACTGTTGTTCCACCAACTGCCAGAGCTAGAAACAACGATATAGTTAAAAATGACATTATACTTGGCCATGTTATTTTAAAAACTAACCAAGAAAATGTAAAAATAAAAAGTAACTGTAGGAATGATACAATTGCCCCAGATATAAGAACACTGAAGAAAAATTTCCATCTTGACATATCTGCAACAATCAATCGATCAAATACATGTATCTCTTTCTCACGATATGCAAAGAAGCCTAGTGTAGAAGCTACATACAAAGCATTCATAACCGCCATTCCAATCGTATAATACGCTTGAGAAGAGATTGGTTTACGTTGTTCTATATGCTTTATTTCTCCTGTCACTTCATTGTTATACAATTCTTCAAATGTAATTGGTAATTCACTTTCTTCCATAAATTGATTCATGACTAAGATTTCATTAAAATTATGAATAATCGATTCAACTACTTCAGCACCTATTTGATGTTCTTGGTTGACAAATAATTCAAGTTGTGGAACTGAATTGTTTTCAAAAGCAATCGCTTGTAATAATTCCAGAGTAAAATCTTCTGGGACTTCAATAATTGCTGTGTAATCAGCATCTTCCATAATTTTTTCTTTTTCAGATTCATCGATTTGTTGCAATTCAATCATGCTACTCAGTTCTTCACTTAAAAAAACGTCTTCACGAAGTGTAGTTGTCATGTGTAACGCATCTTTATCAGGAAATGCATCTGATGAAACATCTAACTCATTCATATTTTCTAAGAACTCATCGACTTGTGATGTTTCATCTTGTTGCTCTAGCCAGGCAATTTTTAAAGTTAATTGAGGATTATCCCCTTGCATGAAGCCTGACAACGCCGTACTAAGAATAACAATTAAAATAATTGGCAGCACCAATAACATCAATAGTTGAATAGGGTTACGCAACAGAAGAAGCAGTTGTTTTTTTATTAATTGAAGTATCATACACTACCTCCTAATCCCTTAGTGCTCTGCCCGTTAAATGTAGAAAAACATCTTCTAATGTCGGAGTTTTAACATGTAGTGAACGAATATCCACATCATGTTCCTCTGTTAAACGGATAAGTTCCGGAAAAAGATTGATCTGTTTTGGAATAATTAATGTAATTTCCTTTCCTTCTATTGTCAGATGATTAATAGAAGGTAACGATTTTAGACTTTCAATAAAAGCCTCGTTCCATCGATAAGCAATTAAAGATATAGTGTTTTCGGCGGACAAGATTTGTTTGATTTCATCTTTGGTTCCAGAAGCAATCAGATCACCTTGATCCATGATATATATACGGTCACAAAGATACTCCACTTCTTCCATATAGTGACTTGTATAAATAACCGTCATACCCTCTTCTTGATTCATTTGCTTCACTGTTTCTAAAATATAACTTCTTGATTGAGGATCAATTCCTACTGTAGGTTCATCCATCACTAAGATCTTCGGCTGATGAAGCAATGCAACACCAATATTTAATCTTCGTTTCATTCCCCCAGAAAAATTCTTTACAATTTCTTTTCTTTTTTCCGTTAATCCGATTTGTACTAGAACTTCTTCGATTCTTTCTTTTAATACTTTGTTTGATAGCCGGTAAATCTTACCAAAGAATTTCAAATTCTCTTCCGCTGTTAAATCGGTGTATAGCGCTATCTCTTGTGGAACCACACCAATATCTTTTCTTAGCGAAGATGTCTGTTTCAATACACTATTATTAACATATCGAACATCTCCACTTGTTGGTTCAATTAGTGTAGATAACATGGAAATCGCAGTGGATTTACCAGCACCATTCGGTCCAAGTAACCCAATAATTTCTCCACGTTCAATAAACATATTTAAAGACTTAACTGCCTGCGTAGTCTTAAATTTTTTAGTCAGATCTACTAATTCGAGCATCGTCATCCCTCCTTACTTTTACTATATTGATAAATTACTTACCAACATACTGTCTACCGTCATTTGTTTCCTCTTTTGAACATGACTCAAGTCATAAAGTGAAAAAAACTTCATCAGTGAGACTTCGTTTCTTCCCCAATCATAAAGGCATGACCTAAAGATCCTTGAACAAAATCGAACATTTTCGGTTTATATTCTTTCGCTTGAGCCCTATGTCTGAGGAAGTTACAGTCTGTTACATCCCAGATAAAAAAACACTGTCCTCATCATTATGAATGACTAAGAACAGTGCCTTCATGAACACTTTGCTTGCAAAACAATACGATTATATATATTAAACAGGAGCTAATCCAAAATAAAACAACTCCAGTTTGCTGATGTACAACTGGGTCAAAAGGTAATAAGGAAGCATAAAATTGTTCCGGAAAATTAATTTCTACAGGTAGGCAAACTTCAATTGCCGACATAAATAATGTTATATCTGAATATACACGATAAACTCCTTCATTTGCTGTATATAAAAACAAAAAATAAGGAATAAGGAGAAGGTGATGGATTCCGGCATATAGCCAACGTTTCTCACTCACTTTTACCTTATATAGAATCGAAATCCAAAATAATATGCTAGTACTGAATAATCCTAATAAAAAGAAATGATTCCAATATAATTCTATCCTTGCAAAATCAAACACAACCGGTAAATGGTATCCATAAAAAAAAAATTTGAAGCAATAACATCGAAAACCACGGTTTCGTTAACCAATCTACACATGTATGTACAAATGAGATTGTATTGATTTTAATCGGCTTCCAACCTGCTACTAATAATGGAGATGATATTACTATTAAAAGCATTAGCTGTATCATATGTCCTTGAAATGTTAAACGAGCAATAATATTTATCGGGCTACCAACTGCTAAAAATAAAGTTGTAACACCGAGTATAGTTAAAATACCTTTCTTCATCCCTCCAGAATCAGAAACAGGTAAAATAAAGAAATAACCTATTATATACAGTAAACAAAAAAGTAATATTCCTGCATTCCAAAGTGTTGAAAAATGAAATTCATTTAAGAAGATTTCAATCATGTAATCACCACGACTTTTAGCCTTAGAATATCTTAATTATAATTCATAACGTCTATTTACAAGCCGTATAGTTGTAACAATTCAATGACATTTAATCTTTAGTAATTCCATGTCTTACTGCAAAAATAGCGAGTTGCGTTCGATCTCTTTGCTCTGTTTTTTGCAAAATCGAAGTGATATAATTTTTTACCGTTCCAATGGTTAAAAATAATTCATCTGCGATTTCCTTATTCGTCAAACCATTCCCAATTAATGCCGTAATAGCATGCTCGCGTTCTGATAGCTGAACAGATAATTCCTGTTGCGATGTATGTAATAATTTCGGCATTACCTTTGCCGCTACCTCATCATGAAGTACTAGTCCACCTTTCATACAGCTGTAAATTGCATCAATTAGTTTTGTTCCGTCAGCAGTTTTTAGTAGAAATCCATTAGCCCCTTCTTTTAGAGATTGCAACGCATATTCATCATCATTAAACGTTGTCAACATAAGGATACGTACATTTGGCCACTGTACTTTGATTTTTCGTGTTGCTTCAATTCCATTCATATCCGGCATACGTACATCCATTAAAATAACATCTACGGTATGTTCCATCATTTTCTTTATTGCTTCAACACCATTGGTAGCTTCCCCAATTACTTTAATCTGCTTATCTTGTTCTAATAATACTTTTATTCCTTGCCGAACTATTTGTTGATCTTCTACTAACAGTACTCGATACAATATAATACCCCCTATCTTTTAATAAGGCTTCTGAACAGGGATTCTTCCTGATACAATAAAACGATTTTCTAATTGATATACATTTAAAGTGCCGTTAACCTCTGCCACTCTAACTTTCATATTCTTAAGCCCAAATCCTAATTCAAATTGCTTTGACTCAAATATAGCATTTGTGATTTCAAATGTAAGAGCACCATCAGCAGATTTACTTAATATAACATTTACTTCACGACTATTCGCATGTCGCATAGCATTTGTTATGGCTTCCTGAATAATCCGATATAGAATTACACTTTTATCATTGGAAAGAGGAACATTAAGAACACCTTTTTTCATTGTAAACTGTACAGTTATATGACTTTCTGCTTCTAACTTACGTATAAGATGAACAACAGAAGCAATACCTTCTGATTCATCTAGCTGCAATGTTTTTACTGCTTGCCTAGTGTCTTCCAGGCTCTCTTTTGCTAATTCCTTTAATGTGTCGAATGAAATAGAAGAATGTTCAATAGAAAGTAATTCCAACCGCATAATCAATGCCGTCAGCCTATGTCCAACTGTATCATGCATGTCACGTGCAATTTTTGTTCTTTCTTCCAATCGTGCATTGTTTTCTGCAGTTATATTCATTCTTTTTAATTTTCGATATTCGTTGAGTAATTCATGATAAATTTTACGATAATACTTTCGTTGATATATTTCTTTTAATACAAAATATCCACTGATCACAATTACAATAGTACTAATCAACAATTCAATCTGATAGCTTTGCTGGATCCACATTATCATCAAAATTTCAGCTAACAAAATTGCTGTTAGCCCATAGTACATACGAATGGATATACGATGAAGAGAATCCCACAATAAAAACCAAAGCAACACGACCGAAAAGAGGATTTCATTTACGAATTGTATTGCTCCTATAAAAACAACAAGTAATAATAACACGTATAATAACATTACTCTATGTTGAAAAGTGAGCAAAAAAAACAACAACAAAGCTACGGTACAAATCAAAATGTGATAGGGAACAAAACTACTTTCCATCGTAATTAGCAATAACCAAATAGCTAGAAATAGTCCTAGTCGTAACCAAAAAACTTTCATAAGTAACCTCTTTTAATCATTTTTGTTGAGATTTTTTAATATATATCCGCCAATCGGACCCAGTTTCAATTTGATATGCGTTTGCAAAAGAGCCTTGATTGATAGCTACTGCTAGTTTATCCAATGAATTTACAAACAATAACGGCTCTCCAAGTCGTGTTTCTGCGAAGGAACGTCCAAACAAAATATGATTCTGATACTTTTTCTTCCGCTCATTTTCGATCGATACTTCTACCCAATCACCATAACAATAACGTTCTTGGATAAACATTTCTCGATTTATATTTGTCCATAAATTTCCGAAACGGACATCTAATATATCAATATTTCCTGAAATAATCCCATCTTGAGACGACGAACCAGGAAGAGGTAAAGTAATGATTTCAGAAATATCAACAGACGGTCCAACACCTTCATAATTAATATTTCCTGAAGCTAATCTCGCACCAGTATACGCATATACATCTCTCCCATGAAACGTATAAGATTCTCCAGAACGCGGCAGTCGGTTTACTCTTTCATCAATTTTTCTGACTTCAGTAATTCCAATCCGATCTGCTACATGAGTCAACGTTCCATTATTTGGCGTTACTATGTAATGATTGCTCTTTGTTTTTGCAACTATACTCAATCGGTCCGTTCCTACTCCAGGGTCAACAACGGATATAAATATCGTACCTTCTGGCCAGTAGTCAATGGTCTGCGACAATCGATAAGAAGCATCCCAAATATTAAATGGAGGGATATCATGAGTTAAATCGTAAATTCTCAAATTCGAGTCTACCGATATCGATACACCATACATAGCGTTTACTGCTCCATCACTTAAACCAAAATCTGTTTGTAATACTAAGGGGTTTTTCATTAACTTTTCAAGCCTCCATACGTTATATCTCGTTTTACGATACTTTGATTGATTTTTATTATACGTACCGATTTCATTTTAATCAACGAAATGTTAGAAAACTTTAAAAACAAACGCTATACTAAAAATATCACGTGACTTTTGGGAGGAGTACAATGAAATATACTTTTTTTATTACTGGGTTTCCAGGATTTTTAGCTAGAAACTTAGTTCAGCAATTACTTAATGATTATCAAGACAATATTGAACATTTTTATCTACTTACCTTACCAGCGGAATTATCAACAGCTCGAGAAGTACTTAACCAGTCTACTTATCATTCCATACCACGAGATCGATATTCCATTATAAGCGGTGATATAACCAAAACAAACCTTGCAATAGAAACTAACATCAATAGACAATTGCAAGAGAAGGTTACACATGTATTTCATTTAGCAGCTATTTATGATTTAGCAGTACCATTTGATATTGCATGGAAAGTAAACGTTTATGGTACAAAAAACGTCAATAATTGGCTTAAAACATTAGGCAGTTTAAATAGATACATATACTTCAGTACTGCATACGTATCTGGTACTAGGCAAGGAACTATTTTGGAAACTGAGCTCGATATGAAACAAACATTTAAAAATCATTATGAGGCTACGAAATACGAAGCTGAAGTTCTTGTGGAAACTCTAAAAGAAATTATACCAACTACAATTATACGACCAGGGATTGTCAAAGGGCACTCTAAAACTGGTTACACTGAAAAATTTGATGGAATATACTTTTTATTGAATATGTTTGAACGTATGAAATTGATGAAACAAATTCCTTTTATAAGTGAAGGAAATGTAGAAGGCAATTTTGTACCTTACGATTATGTCCTAAAAGCAACGAGTTATTTAGGACTTCATCCAATTGGAGAAGATAAAACCTATCATTTAACTGACCCAATACCGTATACGATGCGACAGTTATATCAAATGATAGCTGAAATATACCTAAACGTAACACCAAATAAAACTATTTCTTTATCGCTTGCAAGTTATCCATTATCTTTTTCTTTTATTCGCAAATGGTTACAAACGGAAAAAGAAGCATTATCCTATTTTAAAAACAACTGCTCATATAGTAGTGCACAGGCAGCTAGAGATTTAGAAAATACAACAATTCGCTGCCCTGATTTTAAGGACCAGTTGCAACCCATGATCGATTTTTATCAAAAATACAAAGATGATTATCAACGTCATGTTATCATTACTTAATAGTTAGCTTAGAAAGCTTAGGAAGTTATTATAGATATTGACAAATAACTCCCCAAGCTTCTATCTTCTCTTCTAAATTTTTATTATATTTACCAGGTATCGGGCTAGTAGAAGGTAGTTTAACCACATCAACATTTGGAAAACTCTCTAAAGTAAAGTTTCTTTTAAATGTATCATAAGCTTTTGTTCCATTGCAGCCAATTAATTTAATTGTGGGGTATTCTTTTATCAAACCAATAATGTCATTAGGTTCAGCATCTTGAATATTTACATCAAGACTCCCTTCTCGGTAACAGGTTCCGATGGTATCCCACAGGGCGATACCATTTCTTTTCAATATACTTAATTTATCTTGATAATTCTCTACACGCTTTTCTTTCAGCAACGTAAACATTATACTCCAAAAATGATTTCTTGGATTCCCATAATATTGTTGTTCTGCAAGTGACTTCACTCCAGGCATTGATCCTACTATTAATACTTTGGGAACATCCGGAATAACTGGAGTGAATGATTGTAATCGATCCATTTAAATAACAGCCTTTCTTTATAACAATATTTCTTTTATAAATTTTGCTGGGTTTCCTCCGTACACTGAATTCGCTGGAACTTTTTTCGTAACAACCGCACCAGAAGCTATTACCGCATTATCTCCGATTGTTACTCCAGGATTAATAATTGCGCCTCCACCAATCCACACATTATCTCCTATCGTAACAGGTTTTCCATACTCAAGTCCGCTATTTCTTTCAGTTGGATGAAGTGGATGAGTAGCAGTAAAAATTTTAACTCCTGGTGCCAGCATGCAATTTTCACCAATTCTTATTTCACAAATATCCAACAGTATACAATCAAAATTTGCGTAGAAATTCTCCCCTACATGAATATTAAACCCATAGTCGCACCGGAAATGAGGTTCAATATAAAGATTCTTTCCCGTACTTCCGAATAATTCTTTTAACATACCTGAACGCTTGACAACATCCTCTTCTGTTGTCGCATTATAGTAACGAGTTGTTCTTCTTGCCAATTGTCTCGCTTTATATAATTCAGCGTCCGCAGGCTTATATAATTCGCCATCAATCATCTTTTGCTTCTCTGTTTTCAATATTCTTCCCTACCTTCAATTCTGATTATATTACCAAAATTATAACAACCTATTTTTCCCTAACCTCTTTTTGACTATGGTTATTTCGTTGTTTCCATTTATTTTGTATTTGGCTAATAAGTCCTTTCATCCATTGATATAATTCCTTCACCTGCATTCCAATAATCATCCAAACAAACAAAAATAAATGTCCAATGACTATAAATATCGCCCATCCATTTGCATCTCTTAGTTGATTCCAAATATAAACAATTTCATTTGTTCCTTCTAATCTGTATACACTAAATAGAAAAGTCATCAGTGGTAGTAATAATGAAAGTACAATGCCTAAAACAGAAACTATTTCATACTCTCTTCGTATCCAGTTTACAATGGAAATACATAATACAAAAAGCATCCCTAATAGATAAACTACAAATAGCAAAATTGGAATATCAATCATAACAACGCTCCTATTCTCTTATTCTATGATACAGCAAAAAAAATAGTAGTTTAAAATTTATGGAAGGGTAATTATATGTATTATTTTATATTAGCTAATAAATAATACAATAAAAAATAAGAAAAGAGGGATATATGCTCATACAATGAACAATATCCCTCTAACTTGAAATGAATCATTTTTTTAAACAATGTCCTCCGCTAACTCTCTGCTATCATTGGTTTGCTGTTTTTTAGAAAAATTCGGTAACATATGAAATATTATGTTTAATACTATTGCCGTTACACTGCCTGCTACAATTCCATTACTTGTTAATATTTGTAAACTATTTGGAATTTGCGCGAATAATTCTGGAACAACTGTAACACCTAAGCCCATACCAACAGAACATGCAATTATCATGGAATTCTCAGGGGAATCGCTAATTACTGCACTAAGCATTTTGATTCCTTGAGCAATGACCATACCGAACATTGCTACCATAGCTCCGCCTAATACTGCTGTTGGAATAATCGTAGTTAATGCTGCTATTTTCGGTATTAAACCTAAAGCAATTAACATTAGACCCGCAACGACTATTACTCTTAGTTTTTTCACACCGGTCATTTGAATTAAGCCCACGTTTTGAGAAAATGCCGTATATTGAAATGCATTAAATATACCGCCTAGTAAAATAGCCAATCCCTCTGCACGGTAACCTTTCGTCAAGTCTTTTTCCTTTAATTTTTTATCTGTTATATCCCCTAAAGCAAAGTACACTCCAGTAGATTCTACTAACGATACCATTGCAACTAAAATCATTGTAATAATCGCTGGCCATTCAAATGTCGGAGTCCCAAAATAAAAAGGTTGAATCATATGGAAATAAGAAGCATCTGCAACTGCCGTAAAATCTACTCTTCCCATAAAACTAGCAACAATTGTACCTCCAGCTAATCCAATTAGAATAGATATAGAACGTAAAAATCCAGTTGTAAAACGATACATAAGAATAATAAATAATAATGTGCCAAATCCAAGTGAAATATTTGCTAATGAACCAAAGTCACTTGCGCCTTGTCCACCACCAAGATTGTTAATTGCAACTGGAATTAAAGTAATACCAATAATGGTTACTACCGAGCCTGTTACAACAGGCGGGAAAAATCGAACAAGCTTGCCGAAGAATCCACTAATTAAAACTACAAAGATACCTGAAACAATAATCGCCCCATAGATAGCCGTTATTCCATACTGACCACCAATGGCGATCATAGGAGCAACTGCTGTAAATGTACATCCTAATACTACTGGCAACCCAATACCAAAGAAACGATTATTCATGACTTGAAACAATGTAGCAACCCCACACATAAAGATATCAATCGCTACAAGATATGTTAATTGTTCAACAGTTAATCCAAGTGCTTCACCAACAATTAATGGTACTAAAATAGCACCAGCATACATCGCTAATACATGTTGTAATCCCAAAGCTGCGATTTTCATTATATACGGGCCTCCTCTTTAAACGTAACTTTTCCATCCGACATTGATTCAACGATGGCTAAAGATTCTACTCGTATACCTTTATCTCTAAGCTGCTTTCCGCCAAATTGAAAACCTTTTTCGATTACAATGCCGACACCAATTACTGTCGTTTTAGCTTGTTTGGCAATTTCTAATAAACCTAAGGCTGCTTGACCATTTGCTAAGAAATCATCCATAACTAAGACAATATCATCTTCATGAAGAAAGTCTTTCGATACAGAAATTTCATTCGATGTCTTTTTTGTGAATGAATATACTTCAGCAGAATAGAGATGATCAGTTAGTGTTAGAGATTTTCTTTTTCTTGCAAAAACCACTGGTACATCTAACTCTAATCCAGTCATTGTAGCAGGAGCAATCCCCGAAGATTCAATGGTTAATATTTTTGTAATTCCAGCACTTTTAAATTTGTTTGCAAATTCTTCCCCAACTTGCTTCATTAATTTAGGATCTACTTGGTGATTCAAGAAAGAATCAACCTTTAACACAGTGTCCGATAACACTTTTCCTTCTTCTATGATTTTATTCTTTAGTAACTCCATGCTTCCCATTCCTCCTAAAATATAAAAAGCTCGAAAATCCGCCTATAAAAAAGCAGATTTCCGAGCTTGGAATGTCGAAAATTTAAAAACGATAGTCTTTGAAGTTTAATTAATAGAATATCGAATTATCCGCTTTTTCATAGTCGGTTCATTTACGGTAAACCGGTAGAAACTTGCAGGCCCTATCCCCGCGATTATATGAAAAAACTATATATAAGGTTTCAAGATGAAGAATGTATTCAGTATAGCATTTGCATACAAAAAAACAAGACATTATAAAAAAGAAAAACCTTTCTCACAATTGCGATAAAACAAAACTTCATTCGAGATTTTCCCCCGCTGAATGTTGTACCACAAAGGTATGAGCTAAAGACCCTTATAAAAGGTTACTTTTTTCTCCACTCTAAAAACTCTAAACGATTGCCGAAAGGATCGCGCACATAAAAACGTATCGCACCTGGAAGTTTATTATCTGATTGTGTCGATATTCCGTTTTCCTCTAGATAAGCTTGGAAGAGTGGAATGTTTTCCACTTCGATCGCAGGGTGTGCTTTTTTTAGTGAATGAAAAGGTTCTTCAATGCCTATGTGCAAGAAAACCCCTTCTTTTTTAAACCACACACCTCCATTTTTTTGTAATGCTTGTGGTTTTATTTCTTCATCAAACCCGAGTATATCTATATAAAACTTTCTCGCTTTATCTTCAGATCCTTTTGGTGCTGATAACTGGATGTGATCAATCTTTTTAATTTTAAAGTTCATTCTAACCCCCCCTTTAGCTCCTTACTCTTAGAATAGCAATAAATGGAAGAATTGAATAATTCTATTTTTGAATATACATTGATTACTTTTTGTTATCTTTCTTAAAGAAAATCCAAACTCATTAATTACTTATAGAAATTTTTTTATTTACCTTTTTTGATATATATAATTTTCTGATTCACCTGTATTTGCATTGATGACAAAAACTTGATCTATGAATTTAGATTTCACTTTTATTCTCCATAATGGTAGATAAACTAATTTGAGTTCTTTAATCTCATGTTGCGGTTTCTTTAATAAATACGAACGGTTAATCTGCTTTACTTGTACATCTTTAACAAACTTTTCAACTTCATCCATTTCAATAATTTGATGTGATTCTAATAATTCTCTATTCACATCAACCGTATTTAAAGGTAATGTTTTTGATAAAAGTCCTCTATAACCAGAGATTGCATCAACAAAAATATGTTGTTTTAATATTTTGGGGGCGAGAGGCGGTCTTTCTGCAATAATTAACGTATTTGCTACCCACATAGGATGATAGAAAAGATATTTTTCTATCGTATTATCTATTAAATATTGTTCATCTACTCCTCTATTGAACAACCGCATACGGAACGGTAGTGTTCGAAAAACATATTTATATAATCTCTCTAGAGTAATAGTTGGATCTTCACCTATACGTTGAATTGATATAGTTTTTACCATTTCCATCATCCTCTATTAACAATATTTAATCTAAATGATAGGAATCGACTAAGTCTTGAATTTCTTGTGATGGAGCTTTTGTGGTTAAACTTACGATAATCATCAATATTAAGGAGACAGGTGCAGCAATAATTGGTTCCGCATTTGTAGGTAAATCCGCAAAAAATACTAAAATTAAAAACAATAACGCACCACTAAGCATTCCTACCAGCGCACCTTCTTTTGTTGCTCTTTTCCACCATAATCCTAACACAATCGGAAAGCCAAATGAGGATAATAAAAACCCTCCAACCCATCCAACCATAACTGCGATGATTCCTGGTGGATCTATTGCAAAGTATATACCCACTAACATAGCTACAAACATAATTATTAAACTTAATCCTGTAATTCTTCGTTCAGTAGCTTGTTTATTGATATGTTCTTTGTAAATGTCATGGGCTACTCCTGCAGAAATAGCTAATAACATGGCATCCGCTGAAGACATAATCGCCGCTAACACACCAGCTAACATTATTCCAGCAAAAACAGGAGGCAAATATTCTTCAATAACCGATACAAAAATCATATCAGTTTGAGTAAGTGAGTCAACGACACCTAAATGAGCTCCAGCTATCGTGACGAAAAAGCCTGCAACAAATAATAATAAATAAAATACCGTTCCCCACATAGCTGAGCGACGCGCGGTTTTTGCATCTCTGGAAGCAAAGTTACGCATTACCACGGATGGAGAAATAATTCCGAACCATAAGAAAGCAATAAATAATCCGAAGTAAGACATCCAAGGTAATTGTATGTCACCAAATGTTGGATCTACTGCCAATGCTTGATTAAGTAAATTTGTAAAACTACCAAGGTCAGCAAAAATAAATATTGCTAAAATAATCATTCCTACTAACATAATGGCTCCTTGTATTAAGTCTGTATAAGTAATAGCCCACATACCGCCAAGTGCAGCATACAGTGTAAATCCAATTCCCAATACAATAACAGCTGTTACATAATCAATACCTAACACATACGATCCAATTATTCCCGAAGCTGTAAGCTGTGGTACCATGTAAAAGGTCATGGAGACAACAACAATAACAGCCGCAATAATTTGCACTGATTTACCAAAACGTTGTTTAAAAAAGTCAGGAACTGTTTTTACACCTGCACGGCGAATTTGTCCAGCAACTAAAAACATCACAAAAGGCAAAATAGCAATAACACCAAAAGCGTATGTTAAGAAGTATGGAAGTCCATTTACAACTCCTCCACCTACTGCTCCCATCAATGAACTCGAGCTAGTAACCGCAGCAAAAATCGCAAAAGCTCCAACTAATGTATTGATGCTATTGCCAGCTGTATAATAATCATTTTCCGATTGTCGTGCTCGTTTGTAAAAATAAATTCCTATAACGGTCATAATAACTAAGTATATAAGTAATATAGATGATTCAGCTATTTTCAAGTCTATCCCTCCTTATGATGATTTTTGTTTGTCTAATTTTTCTACCCAAAAAACATAAATAAACCCTAAAACCATCCAAATGAACAATCCAAAAAACATTAACCACCCTATAAGGGAGACCCCTAACCAATAAATATCTGTCGGCCACCAAAAAAAGACAACCATTGCATATAACGACATGATAATCGTCAAAACAATACCTGGATCCTTCCATTTTGGTTTATTTGACATGTGTATCATCCCTTTTCATCAAATTTTCATTTGCTGAATTATATGTAGCCAAGCATGAAGAAATGACAATGAAAACTATTGGCATCACTCTAATTGCTAACAGCCAGAAACAATACTTTAATAAATCATGTTGTAAAAATTGATTTTCACTCAGAAGTGCAGTTATCGTCTTTTAGCTCAATTTTTTCTATTCTGACGTAATCACCTTCGTAAATTAGGATTGGCAATTATGAATTTGAAGCATCTACAATTGATTGTCTTTTCAAAAACTGTGGAGATTAAAATACTAAAAAGCCCGCTCTCTTGTGAGAACGGGCTTAATCATAAGATTATGTATACAGGCCACATTTGCCGTATCTTGTCATAAAAAGTTTTAAACCACCACTTCGCAAAGTGGGTGTTCGCAGAAAACTTCCTGCCTTCCGCTTCAATGGCGGCTCGGCATTCCAATTTCGATGTAAAACTCCCTATTCCAACATTAGAGGTTAAAACTTATATTAATACGAACAATGTAGCTTGTAGAAATATCATAACGTTTTTTGTCCTATTTATCAATAAGCTATATTTACTAATTTTTTCCTATAACTTTGTATTCTTTTTCTTGGCACGTTGTTCTAATTGGCTTTGTGGGGACTGGCTTGCTTCATCTTCTGATTTCCCTTGCGGATTCAGACTAGAATTTACTTGTTTTTTACTCCAATTTGGATTTTTTTGATTCAATACGACCACCTCCTTGTCTTATTGTTCGTATTCTAGACAAGGATATTCATTTTAATATACATTCCAACTTGACTAAAGTTCTTTTCTTTTTATTTACAAAATAGAAAGATCAACATTTTCATAATGATTACGTAACGATCTTTTTAAGACTTTCCCGCTCGGATTTTTCGGAAGTACGTCCGTAAAGTCGAGATATTTTGGAGTTTTAAATTTAGACAATCGACCACTACAATATTCGATCACTTGTTGTTTTGTGACTGTATTTTCTTCTTTTAATACAATAATAGCAGTAACCGCTTCGCCCCAATAAGGATCTGGAACACTAATCACAGCTACTTCTGATACACCATCAATCTCATATATGATTTCTTCAACTTCACGACTAGAAACATTTACCCCTCCAGTTATTATCATATCTTTCTTACGGTCTACAATCGTTATAAAACCTTCTTCATCCATAAATCCTAAATCTCCACTATGAAACCATCCGTGCTTAAATGCTTCTTTCGTTTTCTCTGTTGCATATAAATATCCTGTCATCGAGTGAGGTGTTCGATGGACGATTTCTCCAACGGTTCCGCGAGCAACTTCATTTCCATCATCGTCTACAATCTTTGTCTGTACATTTAAACTTGGTAATCCAGCTGAACCTAATTTTCGTAGTTGGTCTTTTGGTTGTAATACCGTTGCTAACGGAGCTACTTCTGTCTGCCCATAACAGTTCCAGAGTTCGATTTGTGGAAGTCTTTCCGTCAACTCTTTAATAATTTCCATTGGCATAATTGCTGCTCCATAATAACCCTTTTTCAAGGAACTCAAATCTCTTTTATTAAAATCAGGATGACGCAACAAACCAATCCATACCGTTGGTGGGCAAAATAATTGAGTTACTTGCTCTTTTTCAATTGTTTCTAAGATTGATTCTGGACTCGCAGAAGGAAGAATGACACCACTTGAACCAATGTATATATTCGGACCTAAAAACACATGAAGTTGTGCACTATGATAAAGCGGCAATGCATGTATAGCAATATCATGACTTTCCATTTTACAATCAATAATAGTACTGACATATTCACTTACGATACTTTTATGAGTCAACATTACACCTTTTGGTTTTGATTCAGTTCCGCTTGTATAAAGTATATGTGCTAAATCATCATCATGAATTTCTACCTCTGGCATTGTAGAAGATTGATGAGATTGAATTTCATTTATTGCAATCCACGAATCTTCTATTGCCTCCTCTGCTGGATCTACTTCTAATACTATATAATGTTCAAGTTTTTTGTCTTCTGCAGCAGCTAATAGTAGATCTCTAAATTCATCAGATGCCATTACACCTACTGCCTTTGAATTTTCTAATATATATTTTATTTCTTGGGATGTAAGCATGTAATTAACAGGAATTAACACTGCGCCAATTCTGGCAAGTGCATACGTTACAAGTACAAAGTCTAAGCTATTTTTTGAAACTAAAATAAACTTGTCACCCTTTTTAATTCCTATATCCAGAAACCCATTAGCGGTTTGATTCACAAGATTATCAAGCTCTTGATAGGTTAGTCTTTTGTTTTTGTAAGCGATTGCATTTTTGTCTGGATAACGTTCTCTTGTTCTTGTTAATAAATCACCTAATGTATTTCTTCGTACTCGGTTAATTAGTTTATCTAACTCTGTATCGATTTGATTTAATTCCAATGACCTCACTCCCTGTATAATTATTTAACTATTATTATAATTCAGATATATGAGGTTGTCACTTTATTTTGTGATCTACATAGACCTATTGCAATAAAAGAGTTTACGCAAAACTTAAATCCGAATGATTGGATATTGAAAATCCGCTTCAGAAATATACTCCGCTTATGCTAAGGCGGCTGGCGAACCTCCGGATACTTTGCACTCCGGGTCTCAACAATGCCTCCTTTCCTGAGGACAAGGAAGACCTCGACAGCAAGCATAAAATCGTTTTTTGATTTTCAAGGAGTCTCCGTATATTTCTGAAGCTTATTCTAGCTATCATCCGTCTTACAATCAAGACTGTTAGTTATGTCCTGGCCCTATATAAATTAGAAATATAATTTGGTTGATTTTGTAGCTTTTTGCTTTCTAGCTGTTTTTGCTCTTTTGGATACGAGCCATCGTTCTATGAATTCTTCAGTTGTGCCTATTTTCTGCTCTGCTAAGGCTGCCAAAAAGATTTTTGCAGATGCTCGGGCATCATCCATCGCATGATGATGATTTAACGGTATCTCGTGGTAATTTGCAACTGTATGTAGTTTATGATTTTCTAATTGCGGCCAAATTAATTGGGAGATTTTAACCGTACAGAGCGACATATAATTTGGACATGGCATATCGTATTTATACAAAGATTGACGTAAGACACTCATATCAAAACTTGCATTATGTGCAATAAGTATCGTATCTTCTAAATATGCCGATAATGTGGGCCACAGTTCAGCAAAAGTCGGTGCTTCTTGAACTTGTTCCTCGGTGATTCCATGAACATATATATTGCGTGAACGAAATGGGGCTAATGGATTAATTAGTGAGTAAAACTCATCTATAATTTCAGTATCATTCATAATTACCACACCTATAGAACAAGCACTATTTCTTTTTTCGTTTGCTGTTTCAAAATCAATTGCTGCAAACTTAACCATTCAAAACTCCCCCTATATCTCCATGATATCCCAATTGGTAATAATGCCTACCAACTTTTCATCTTCTTTCCCTGTTTTTGTAATAAGCAAAGCCGCAAGTCGATTACCTTTTCCAACTTGTTCTGTAAATACGTCAGCAGCTTCATATACGGACATTTCCTCGCTTATAAAAAGATGATTATCTGATTTTTCGTATTCTAAAATATCTTTAGCAGTTGCATCCGTTATTTGTTGACCATCGTTCATAGAATTTGCTATCCATCGAGCAATGCCCTTGTGTGTAATTAATCCTTTAAAATCTTGATTCTCATAAATAGGTAACTTCGTTAATCCTCTATCTCTTACTACTTGAAGTAACTTTTGCATAGAATCGTTTAATTGGAATGTAACAACTTGTTTTATGAATGCATTCTTTACTTGTTTTGGACTTGTAAAATCTTCTTCTATTTTTTCGATACGTTCCACAATTGTATCATGAGGTTCTGCAATCGCATAGGAAACATCGATACGGTTATGAATAATTGCATTTCTGAGTTCAGCAAATTCCAATAAATCCTCGTAGTATCGTTTTATCGTAGCATTAGAGTCTGATAGAACTCGCACTGCTCTAGAGAAACCCATTTCTTTTTTGTTTAATTGTGATTTTAATGCTTTGTCAATACGATTAAATGCTGTGATAAAGCGCTCTGAATTTTTATACATATCTATTTCTCCTATCTTTGCGTTCTATCATTTTAACCGTTCAAACTTAACATTAAACATTCACTTATATCGTTTATTTCGCCTTGTAAAGTACTTTGCCGTTTTTTTCTATACTTCGTATGTCCTGATTTTCCGCTAAATAAATTAACCGAGTTAATGTCGCCATAAACTGACTGACAAAAGCTGTCCCTTTCATAGGTCCATAAATTTTAGTTGTTATTTTAAAAGCAGACATCGGTTTGTCCGATAAAAGTTGTTTGAGTTCCTCAAGACGAAAGAGATGTCGATTATAAGTTTCCATTATTCGTTCTGATAAATTTTCCATCTCTTTTCCATGACCAGGTAATGCTAATCTACTCGGATATTCCTGTAATTCTAATAAAGATGGTAAATAGTCCTTTAATGGGTTCAACTCTTCTCCCATCCATAAGCCAATCACTGGTGAAAGATGCTCTAACACATGATCACCTATAATCATTATTTCTTCTTGCTTATTATAAAAACAATAGTGATCAGGAGCATGTCCAGGTGTCCAAATTGCTTGAAAAGGCTGATTACCTAAGATGATTTGATCACCATCATCAAAAAATCCGTCTGGTTCAAAATCATAGATAAAAGAAAAATCCTTTATTTTTAACGGTAATGGCGGTGTACCATGACGTTTAATTAGTGATTTCATTCTTTCCATATGTGATTTCCGATCTTTTCCCTTAAGCATTTCTTTATATCCTCGTCTAGATACAAAGACGGGGATGGCATATTCCTCTTGAAACCATTTTGCTAATCCTATATGATCCTCATGAGTATGCGTTAATATCAGCTTTTCAATTTGATAATTATCCAAAACCGCCTTCCAAGTTTCCTTAGTTTCCGTGGCATAAATACCGGTATCTATGACAGTATATCCTTTTTCTCCTTTTATTAAATAGCAATTCACTTCCCCCATTGCACCTTTAAACCGCACTACTAATTGAAATATATCTTCTGTCATTTTCTTTAGCATGAAATACCTCTTTCTAACACCATTCAATGTATAAATGAGCATATTGTTATTTTATCGTTCCAAGATGGAATTGCAAGACAAAGGAACTAAAAATACATCAAAAGCAAATAACATAAAAAGATACTTTTTATTTTGAGATATCTATTCTTCCTCGAAAGAATGGTAGTTAAATTACTGTCGTTTACATACTCGATAAATATTTATTAAAAAACTATTGACATCCTATTCGATATCTTATAAAATTTCTATTAATTAAATATGACAATTCTTATCCAGAGAGGTGGAGGGACTGGCCCAAGGAAGCCTCGGCAACAGACTTATTTAAGTACTGTGCCAATTCCAGTAGCGTAAATGCTAGAAGATAAGAAGAGTATATCGTACGGTTTCCTGTACCCTCTTCTTACTTGTAGAAGGGGGTATTTATTTTTCCCCTATTCTCTGTACAGAACTGTCATATGTTAGTTTCATAGAGCAAGACCCTACTCTGTGAGACTAAACAAAATTTAATGGAGAAAGAAGGAAGGAAAAATGACAAAAACAATAATCAAAGCACCATTTCGAGCAGACCATGTAGGTAGTTTGCTACGACCAGAGCGTTTGCATCAGGCTAGAAAAAATTATTCGGATGGAAATATCTCAGAAAAGGAATTGAGAGACATTCAAACAGAAGAAATCAAGCGGATCGTAGACAAACAAATTGAAATAGGTCTACAAGCTGTTACGGATGGTGAGTTCCGTCGTTTATGGTGGCATACGGACTTTTTAGAAGAATTGAATGGTATTGAAGGATATATTCCAGAAAAAGGTTACTTATTTAAAGGAATTGAAACAGAGAGATATAACATTCGTAATAACGGAAAGATTAGTTTTCCAACAGACCATTCATTTGTCAAAGATTTCATTGAATTTAAACAGATAGTAGGGGAGCGTGCTGTTGCAAAACAAACCATTCCTAGTCCAAATCAATTATTTCACAAAGGAACACGCAACCCAGAAGTTTATCCAGATATTCAATCTTATGCAGAAGACATTATCACTACGTATCGAGATGCAATCCAAGCATTTTACGAAGCTGGATGTCGATACCTGCAATTGGATGATGTATACATTGCCGGCTTGAACGTAGATGAGTTAATAACATTTGAAGAAGATTTATCTCGTCAAGAGTTGATTGATTTATCTTTATATGTTGTAAATAGTGTACTTGAGAATAAACCAGATGATTTAATCGTAACTACACACTTATGTAGAGGAAACTATCGTTCTACTTGGGCATTCGAAGGCAGTTATGCTCATATTGCCCCAACCTTATTTGCTAATGAAAAAGTGGACGGATTTTTCTTAGAATATGATGATGATCGTTCAGGCAGCTTTGAACCTTTAGCTCATATACCTAATGGAGGACCACAAGTCGTAATTGGAGCAATCACTTCTAAATTCGGTGTGCTAGAGGACAAAGAAGAGATCATTAAGAAAATCAAAGATGCTTCACAATATATTCCGTTAGATCAAATTTCGCTTAGTCCGCAATGTGGATTTGCATCAACACATCAAGGAAATAAATTAACAGAAGAAGATCAGTGGAATAAATTACGTTATATCGTTGAACTCTCCAAAGAGATTTGGGGATAAGCTTAATAAAATCTATAAATAACTCCAAACTACTTATTAGACTTCCTATATAAGCTGAAAGTAGTTTGGAGTTTTAATTAATTGCGAATTTGGCCTGAGCCTGAAATCACAAATTTAATTGAAGTTAATGCTTCCAGCCCCATTGGACCTCGAGCATGTAATTTTTGTGTACTAATCCCTATTTCTGCACCATATCCGAATTCAAATCCATCTGTAAATCTAGTTGAAGCATTGTGATAAACTGCTGCAGCGTCAACTTGAAGTTGAAATTGTTCAGCATTAATCTTGTTTTCAGTTATAATAGCTTCCGAATGACGTGTACCATATCGATTGATGTGGGCGATCGCTTCTGATACTGAACCAACTATTTTTACACTTATTTCACTTGCTAAATACTCCGTTTCCCAATCTTTTTCCTCTGCTCTTATAGCAGTTGGAAATCTCTCCATAACGAATCCATCCCCGTGAATTGTTATGTCATGAGATTGCATGCTTTTTAATAGTTCTAAACCATGATTTTCAAACCACTGTTTATGAATAATTAATGACTCGATTGCATTACATACTGATGGTCGTTGTAGTTTTGCATTCAAAACAATTTCCGTTGCCATCTCTACTTTAGCAGATTCATCTAGATAAACATGGCAGTTCCCTGCACCGGTTTCAATAACAGGTACCGTAGATTGTTTTACCACTGTTTCGATTAATTGTTTTCCTCCCCTTGGTATTAAAACATCCAGATATTCATTTAATTGAAATAGTTGATTCGCTACTTCTCTTCTAGTATCTTCTATTAATTGTACAGCTTCTTTTGGTATGGAGCTAGAAGTTAATGCATCATGAATTACATGAATAAGTGCTTTGTTAGAATGTATAGCTGAAGAACTACCACGTAATACTACTGCGTTTCCTGTCTTTATTGCAAGTGAAGCTGCATCAACAGTGACATTAGGTCTAGCTTCATAAACCATTCCAATAACTCCAATTGGGACCCGCTTCTTCGTAATAAATAAACCATTGTCTTTTTCTATTATTTCTAGGGTTTCACCAATAGGATCAGTTAATATAGTTACCTGTAAAATTGCTTCAGCTATATCTTGTAATCTTTCCTCATTTAATTTAATTCTATCGATAACCGAATCAGATAAACCTTTTTTCTTTCCCTCTTCTATATCCAGGACGTTTGCTGTTATTATTTCTTGTTTTTTATCTAGAATTGCTTGAGATATTAATTGTAATGCTTCATTTTTGTCATCAGTTGTAGATAGGGCCATTTGATAACTTGCTTGTTTTGCACTCTTAGCTTTCTCTATCACTTCATTCATAGTAACTCCTCCTTTATTTGATCAACCATAACCCACGAATCTCTGTGAATAACCTCAATAGCAGAAAGTTGCGTCACCTGTTTTGCTTTTTTTAATGTTTTGGCTGCTTTGAGCTCTTCCGATGAACAGCTCACTTGTCCTCTTCCTAATAATTTACTTCTATTATAAACTTCTACAACATCTCCATCTTCAAAATCCCCCTGAATATTTACCACACCAGCTGACAGCAAACTACTTCCGTTATACATAAGCGCTTGGGTAGCTCCATCGTCAATAAGTAGTTTTCCTTCTAATGTCGAGTGAAGAGAAATCCATTGCTTGCGAATGGAAATTTGTTTACTTCGAACACTTTTGACATAAGTACCCTCTCCATTACCATTAACTATTTCTAGTAATTTAGATATTCCTTCCCCCTTACCAATAAAAACAGGGACTCCGAGAGAAGTAGCAACCTTTGCTGCCATCAGTTTCGATTTCATACCCCCAGTACCTAATTTCGAACCCGATACATCTGTTTCCTGTATCATTTCGTCAGTAATTAAATCAATTGTGTCGTAGCGTTTCGCACTCACATATTTACCAGGGTGTTTATCATAAATTCCATCAATATCGGTTAATATAATTAATTGAGCTGCATGAATAGCTCCACTAACTAAAGCAGAAAGCATATCATTATCCCCAAACGTTAATTCATCAACTGCAACTGTGTCATTTTCATTAATAATCGGAATAACGCCTCGTTCTAATAACTCCAACATAGTAGAAGTAGCATTTTTATACCGTTTTTGAATCGAAAAATCAGTCCTTGTTAATAATAATTGAGCAGATCGAATATTGTATTCCATAAACTTATTCATATAAGTATGAATTAATAGACCTTGACCGATGGCCGCAGATGCTTGTTTTCCTTTTAATGTAACAGGCCTAGAAGAGTATCCTAGGTTTCGAAACCCAGCTGCAACAGCTCCTGAGGAAACTAAAATCACTTCGAAATTATGTTGATGTAACATAGCTAACGCATTTACATGATCTTCTAATTTTTTATGATCAATTTCGCCTTTTTCATTCGTCAGTGAGCTACTTCCAATTTTTATAACTACCCTCTTTTTATTCATATTCTTCTCCTCCTCATTATTCTCTAGATGTCTATTCTCAGATATAATAAAAAACCCTTTCATCCCAATTTAACAAAAAGGGACGAAAGAGTTTTCTTCCGCGGTACCACCACAATTTAGATGCGATCGAACTTGCATCTCACTTCTTCCATTAACGCTGGATAAACGCCCATGTTTGCATGAGACTCCAAAGGTAGGTTCTGATAAATCAGCAATGACGGAATCTCTCAGCTAATAAATTCCGATCTCTTTCATTCGATATTTACATACTATTCCTCTGTTAAACGTTCAACTGTATTGTAATTTATTATTATCAGTTTCTCATTAATTGTCAACAGCTTTACTTATATCAATCTGATTTTTAGGAAAATCAATCCTTTCCATTTATAATTATGAATAGGAGGTTTGATTATGTGTTTAATAACTTTTGCTATCCAAAAACATTCACTATATCCATTTATATTGATTGCCAATCGTGATGAATTCTATGATCGCCCCACTGCAAAAGCTACATTTTGGGATGATGCTCCAGAAATTCTAGCAGGAAGAGATTTAAAATCAAAAGGTACATGGTTGGGTATAACAAAAAAAGGAAAAATTGCAGCAATTACCAATTACAGAAACCCTTCACTTCCTGAAACAGGCAAATATTCAAGAGGAAAAATACCTGTTGATTTTTTAAATTATGAAATAGATTCAACACATTTTTTATCTGATTTAGAACAAGACAAATCCTTATATTCGGGATATAATGCTTTATTTGGTAATTACCAAAAGCTCTATACTTACAACAATATTTATAATAGTAGCGAACAATTAGATTCAGGCATTCACTCATTAAGTAATGATAAACTGAATACTCCGTGGCCAAAAGTATTAAAAGCCAAAGATTTATTACAGTCGTACCTAGAAAAAAACCAAAATATTTCTAGCGAGTCGTTGTTTCATATCTTGAAAAATGCTGATAAGCCTAGTGATCAATGTCTTCCTGACACTGGTGTAGGAATCCATTTAGAACGAAATTTATCATCTATGTTCATAGATACGGGTAATTATGGAACAAGAACATCTACGATTATTTTAGTCGATAAAAAAAGCAATGTTACCTTTATAGAACGTACGTATCACCAAGGCAAAGCAATAGGAGATATAAATTACCATTTTTCGATTGTATCCGATTAATTTTGTTAATCAACGGGTAAATTAATACAATATGATTGTTCTATAAGGAGGTCCACAAATGATATTCGATGATCCGGTATATGCCAGCCGAATGCTGACTTTACTCACCCTCTCTTTTCATATTATTTATGCAACAATTGGCGTCGGCGTTCCATTAATGATTATGATTGCCCAATGGATAGGAATTAAGAAAAATGACATGCATTACTTACTAATGGCAAGACGTTGGGCCAAAGGATTCATTGTAACAGTAGCTGTCGGAGTAGTTACAGGTACGGCTATTGGGTTACAGCTGTCACTGCTCTGGCCAAGTTTCATGGAGCTAGCTGGTAATATTATCGCACTTCCTCTATTTATGGAAGTATTTGCATTCTTTTTTGAAGCTATTTTTCTTGGTATTTACCTATATACTTGGGATCGCTTTGATAATCAAAAAAAACATCTCTTATTACTAATACCTGTTGCCGTAGGTGGCGGTATGTCTGCTTACTTTATTACGGTAGTTAACTCGTTTATGAATTCTCCAGGCGGATTTGATATTGCTAATGGCGAGCTTGTTAATGCTAATCCACTTGCTGCCATGTTCACAGTTTCCATGCCTACAAAAGTTGCGCATGTTTTATCTACTGGTTATATGACGATTGCTTTTGTTCTTGCTGCGATTGCAGCCTTTCGTCTATTACAAGGTTCAAATCGTGAATATCATAAGAAATCACTTAACATGCTAATGAAAATAGGTTTTGTCTTTGCCCTAGCAACAGCGTTAATTGGAGACCTCTCTGGTAAATACTTAGCAGAATACCAGCCGGAAAAACTAGCTGCTGCGGAATGGCATTTTGAGACTTCTTCTGAAGCGCCTTTAGTTATGTGGGGGATTCTCGATGACAACAATGAACCGCAATACGCATTGGAAATCCCTTATGCACTAAGTATATTAGCACACAGCTGGCCAACAGCAGAAGTTATTGGTCTAAATGAATTCCCTGAAGATGAGCAACCTCCACTTGTCATTCATTATTTTTTTGACACGATGGTGACCATCGGAGTATTTATGCTTGGTTTATCATTTATTTATTGGCTTGGTATTCGAAGAAGCTGGAACTTTGTCGAATCAAAATGGTATCGTAGGCTCATTGTTCTCGGAGGTCCATTATCGTTCTTAGCTATTGAAGCTGGCTGGTGGATGGCTGAAGTTGGTAGACAGCCCTGGATTTTACGAGGAATTATGACCATTGACGAAGCAGCAACAACCAGTGATTATGTTGGAATTATGTTCTTCTTATTTGTACTACTTTATCTTATCTTAGGAGTAGGAACTGTAGTTGTTTTAAGAAAAATGTTCCAAAGAAATCCGATAGATAAAGACATCGAGAATTTTCAAGGTGGTGACCAATCATGATATTAGAAATTATCGGTATTTCTGTGCTTTGGTTATTCCTATTTGGATATGTCATCGTTGGTTCAATTGATTACGGTGCAGGTTTCTTTAATGCATACAGCATTCTAACTGGAAAACAACATATCGTGTCTAAGGTAATTCAGCGTTATCTTTCGCCAGTATGGGAAGTCACAAATGTATTTTTTGTATTTTTCTTCGTAGGAATCGTTGGATTCTTTCCAGAAACAGCATTTTACTTTGGCACCATTCTCCTTGTTCCTGGAAGTTTGGCCTTAATCTTACTGGCAATCCGTGGGTCTTATTATGCTTTTGAATCATATGGAAAAAAAGGACACAAAGGTTATGCATTTATGTATGGAGCATCTGGAGTATTACTTCCAGCTTCTCTGTCTATTGTATTGACAATATCGGAAGGCGGATTTATCACCATTAGTAATGGGGAGCCACAACTTGAATATCTTGATTTATTTACAAGCCCACTAACATGGTCAATTGTAGTATTGAGCATTATCGCAGTGCTCTATATTTCTTCTGTATTCTTAACCTGGTATGCAAATGAGACCGGAGATGAAGGAGCAACAAACTTAATGCGGAAATATGCACTAGTTTGGTCCGTTCCACTTATCCTTGCAGCTTCGGGGATTATTATAGAACTGCGTTTCCATAATGAAGAACACTTTAACAATATTATTGATCTATGGTGGATGTTCGGAATATCTTTTCTATTATGGATTGGTACCGTATGGTTAATATGGAAACGTAAGAACTACATTAAAGCATTCTGGTTATTAGTTGGTCAATTTGCTTTTGCCTTTTTCGGATATGGTATTTCTCATTACCCATATCTTTTATACCCTTATATTACTATATCCGAAGGTTTTACCAATCAAGCAATGGCGATATCTTTAATTATTGCCTTCATACTAGGTATGGCATTATTAATACCATCGCTGTATTTGCTGTTAAAGCTATTCTTGTTTGATGAAAACTATAAAAAAGGAAAGAAGTGATTAAATATGATTAATGATTTTCTAATTTTTATCGCACCCTTCCTTATTTTGTTTGCTGCAATGGGAATTTCATTTTATGTAGCACTAAAAGATGGATCATAAAGAGAAAAGTGATGGGCGCCGTACAGAAACGTAGAGACTGGACTGACATGACTGAGATATAGGAATCACGGTGAGGTATAAACCGATGATGACTTATCGTAGAGCATGGTGGGAAGTCGCCTAGTTTTTGGCGCACAGAACTGGATCATAGAGAAAAGTGATGGGCGCCGTACAGAAACGTAGAGACTGGACTGACATGACTGAGATATAGGAATCACGGTGAGGTATGAACCGATGATGACTTATCGTAGAGCATGGTGGGAAGTCGCCTAGTTTTTGGCGCACAGAACTGGATCATAAAGAAAAGTGATGGGCGCCGTACAGAAACGTAGAGACTGGACTGACCGAACCGCATCGAATATTAAAATCCGATGCGGTTCGGTTCTTTATTGTCTATTAAATTTATTTCAAGGAACGACACCCCTATAGATTTAGTTTTGCATTTTCCAAATCTTTCATACGTTTGAAATATCCGTTATACTGCATTAAGTTTTGGTAAGTTCCTTGTTCAACAACTTTCCCATGGTCCATAACAATTATTTCATCCATTTTTTGTAATCTCGTTAAACGATGTGTTACTACAATTACTGTACTTCGCTCTGAATGTTGGTCAATCTTATCCCAAATATGTTTTTCAGTTACTACATCTAAGGACGAAGTTGGTTCATCTAACGCCCATACGGCGGCCTTTCGAATAAATAGTCGGGCTATCGCTAGACGTTGTTTTTCTCCTCCTGAAAGATTGGAACCTTGTTCCAGTAATAAGTCATCCAAACGAATATGATGTAACTTTACATTATCCAAAGCCTCACAAAGTTCGTCATCTGTTGCTTCAGAATTGGCTAAATGTAAATTGTCGCGAATTGTCCCATAGAAAAAATGATTGGATTGTAATGAAACGTTCGCATGATTCCATAAAGTTTCCTTTTCTAAATAATCAATTGATTTCTCGTTCCACTTTATTAGACCATCTGTTGAGGGAACCATCCCCAGGATAAGCTGTAAGAGAGTCGACTTACCAGATCCACTCGCACCTACGATAGCTATTTTAGATCCTGATTCGATATGAAGAGAAATATTTTGCGCAATCGGACGAGGAGTACTTGAATATTTCTTTGTCACGTTCTCCAATGTAATAGTTGGCGCTAAGTTGGCTTCCAATACAAATGGCTTTTTCACTTCATTTTTATCTTCATTAACATTCCACACTTCCTCTAATCGACGAGCAGATTGTTTCGTTTCCTCTAAATAGGCAGGAAACAATGCCATATTTGATGTATCTTCAAAGACTGTCAATGAAATCATAAATAACATTGCTAATAATATTCCTTCTAAATTACCATTTGCTACAAAATAACCAGCTAACCCTAATACAGTCACCGATACGATAAATGAAACAAAAGTTAATAAAGACTCACGAAAAGCTTGTTGATTATTCGCTTGTTTAGTTGCTTGTTCATATAAAGTAACTTTTTTTAGAATGTTATTTTTTTTTAACTCTGCTTGTCCGTATATTTTCAAATCTGTAAAACCATATAAATACTCTGTGACCTCCGAAGAAAGCTGCCCGCGATACGAACGAATGTTATTAGCTATCTTTCTTTGATAGAGATAAAATAAGCTAGGGACAACAATAACAACGAATATCATCCCAATCAAAATTACCATCGCAATAGGTATGGAAAATACCATAGTAAATGTAATCGTCGCAATAAAAACGGTCATTAAGACAATTGGTGGATAAAAAACTCTTAAGAAAAAATGCTGCAGAGATTCTACATCGCCTACAATGCGCGCTAAAATATCACCACTTCTATATTTTTGTAATATCGTAGTCGAAATTGGTTCAATTTTTTCATATACGTATACTCGCAAATTGCGAAGCATCGAAAATGTTCCACGATGAGAAAAATACCTTTCTCCATAACGACTGAGTGCCGAAGATATCCCTAACATTTTTACCATCGCAACGATTATCATCAATGTATATATAGGTGGGGTAAGCGCAGCTTTAGATATTAAATAGCCACTTGATGCAAATAATGAAACAGCCGTAACTCCAGCTAAAAAACCGAACAAGATAGATAGGAGGACGTCTTTCTTTTCTTTCATTGTCATTTTCATGATGAGTTTTAATTCTTGCATTAAACCTCTCCTCCTTGTTGCAATTTCATCATAGACTGGTATAATTCGTCCTCTTGAAGTAACTCTCGATCTGTTCCAATCGCGCGAATAGAACCCTGTTCCATCAATACTATTTTATCTGCTGAACGTATAGTTTGAATACGGTGTGCGACAGTTATTACAGTTGCATATTCTCGTAACTTATTCATTGATTGTTGTAAAACTTCTTCTGTGTGCACATCTAACCCCGTCGTCGGTTCATCAAATAGAATTATATTCGGTCTTTTTAGAAAAGTACGTGCTAAAACTACACGTTGTTTTTCACCCCCTGATAATCCTCTACCAGCCTCACCAATATTGGTATCTAATCCAGACGGAAGCTGCTCAATCCATTCCCAAATTCCTGCTTCCATCGCTGCTTGTTTTATTTCATTATGGTCATGTACTTTCGTACTACCTAAAGCAATGTTCTCAGCAATTGTCCCTGAAAATAAATAAGGATTCTGTGATATATAGATTAATTGTTTAAACCACGAATGCTCCTCTACGTCTGCTTGCTTATATTTATCAATGTAATAATTTCCTTCTGTTATTGGCAATAAACCAGCAATAATATGAAGTATGGTTGATTTTCCAGCCCCAGTAGAACCTATGATTGCTACTTGCTCTTTTGGGTTAATGATCAAATTAATTGACTGTAATTGAAAACTACTGTCAGCATACGTAAAGTTCATATCTCTTAATTCTAATCTTGGTGGTTTAATAGAAGATAGCACATCTGCTCCCCATTTTACTTCATTATTTGTTTCATCAAAAATTGCTTCTAGTTTGTTACCTGCTCCCATACTGGATCTTCCAGAATGAAATGCAGTACCTAACGCTTTTAATTGATTGAAAAATTCTGGGGCTAACAATAGCATTAAAAATCCAGTAAAAAACGAAATATCTTGAAAAATAATCATTCGAATCGCTACTTCTAAAGCAATGAGACCAATACTTAGCATGGAAATAAATTCAAGAGCTAAAGAATTTGTAAAAGCTACTCTTAATACTTCCATTGTGGCATCCCGAAATCGAACACTGCTATTTGAGATCTTTTCACGCTGCTGTTTAGATTTACCAAACAACCGAATCGTTGGTAGTCCTTGTAATATATCTAAAAAAGTTCCTGAAAAAGCTGCCATTTGTGAAAGTTGTTCTTCAGATTTATCTTTTGTCTTAAACCCGATAATCATCATAAATATTGGGATAAATGGAGCAGTAACAAGTATAATTACACCTGTTGTCCAATGGGTCCAAAAAATAACTAAAAGAATTAGCAATGGAACCACAAATGACTGTATCATTTGTGGTAAATATTGACTGTAATATGCATCAATCTCATCTACAGTATCCATAAAAACGCTTGTTTTATTTCCTGATTGTCCTTTAGCAGCATTGGACACGGATTGATTAGTGAAATGATTTAATACATCTTCTCTTAATTTTTGCTTAACACTTGTAGACATTTTTGTACCGTTACGCTTATTTATAAAGGAAAATAGCATTCGTAATAATAGTATTGCTAATAATAAGAAGACGAAATTTACAATTGCACTTACTGTTTTCCCTTGTAAAAATATCTGTTCTATAATGGATACGATTAGATAACTTTGCCAAATAATAGCTATTCCTAGCCCAGTCGAACAAATAACCATCCAAAGGATCTGTACCTGATGTTGTCGCTGTAGTTGTTGTAGCATAATTCATTCTCCTTGTGGTTATTTTTTCAAGATATTAATCAAAAACAATACTTTGGAACCCAACCAATGATGCCATCACGTTTTTTTATAAGGATATACCCCTCACAATTATCATCTAATATGTAGACTTCCTCGCCCTTGTCAACACTTACTGTTGTTGTACTTACCCCTTCTTTGCAATAATACCCATCGTTCTTCTTTGCGATAAATTCATTTTTCACCCATTGTTGAATATTTGCATTTATATTTTTACAAAGTGTAAAATATTGCTCTTTTTTAATTGGTTCAATTTGATAATATGGATAATTAACAGAACCAATCCAACCTAAGCTATCATTATAAGTCTGTTTTACTATAATAGGATCTTTCAATTCATCTACATATGTAAAGGAATATTGACCATGATTGATGATAAGTCCATTTAGTTGACCACTAGCTTTTATCTGATTACCACCATCGATTGCGATGATATTGTTATCGAGATCTATAATCGGATTATGCGTGGATATTTCTTTGGTTCGGTAGTTAATTACCGGCCAATGTCCTACGATGACAGTCTTGTCTACTGAATGACCTTTTTCATAGAACGCAGGGGTATATAAAGCAGTCACTTCGTCGGTATTTGGCCATAACTCATCAATGGCAGCATGGACAATAATGAAGTCATCCGTTTCATAAGCGATTGGCAATGATTCTAACCACTCAATTTCTTGTTCAAAATTATCTTGAAAAATACTAGAAGCTTTGTTTAACGGCATTTCCTCTGAGAAAGATTGACCTGTTGAAGCAATCATTTCATGCATTATTGATTTTTGTCTTGCGTTTAAGTATTGTCTTCCTATGTCATTTCCCCGAAACACATGACGAAAAACCACATCGCAATTGCCTTTCGTTATAAATACTCGTTGTAAGTTCTTATCCATCCATTGTACATAATGAACTAATTCGAGGCTGTTTAAACCTTTTTCGCAGAGGTCTCCATTAATAAACAGATAATCTTCTTCGGAATAATTGAGATTTTTCAACAATTTCTTGAACAAAGATAAACTTGCATGTATATCAGATATCACTATTACTCTCCTTGAAGAATCAAGTGATATATTGCGTATGTCAATCAATATTACTCTTCCTTTCTTTATTGTTTGCATAACAAAAATCTCCAAAGTTACTGCTTGTTCGAAAAACGGGATTCCTCCTATATTCTACAAATTAAACTAAGTATAGAATTGATTGATTTTACTGTCAATTCAATGATTGTCCTTTTTAAATACATAGGAACTATAAAATGAAACAAACTAAATTATAAATAAGTATTTAAAAGGATGGGTAAAAATGAAACATCTTAAAGCAATTGGGATTAAATTTATCATTATGGCTACGATTCTCTTATCTATTGTAAGTGTATTTGAATCCGTCAGTGTGGCCGAGATTATCGTGATGAGTGCCATACTAACACTAGCTGCTTATGTAATTGGAGATTTATGGATTCTGCCTAAGATGGGTTATGTTGCGGCTACAATCGGTGACTTATTTTTTTCTTATGCTTCTGTTTGGTTGCTTCTATACGTCTTTTTAGGAACAGCTTTTCCAATCACAACAGCCTCTATTTATATTGCAATAATAATTAGCCTTACTGAATCCGTCTTTCATATTTATATGAAAGAAAAAATACTAGAGGGGGAGGTTAATAAAAATATAAGAAGATCTAATATGCAGACTGTACAAACTGAATTTGCGGAAGAACAGCATACGGACAAAAAGCGTTTGAAGAAAAATTCATATCCTCAACAAGATGAAAATTAAGCGTTAACTTGTACCTTTATGTTCGTAAGGGGCAATTTTTTTATAAATGAACATATGCTATTTTATAACGTTTTTTCAGGGGTGGAGGACCGTGAGTCAATTTTTTCTTAACAATCCAAATACCTTCTCTAATTCTCCTTTCACATCCAATGAGAACATTAAATTTGGAGATAAACTAATCTACTACGGTGGTATGGTATCAACTGTAGGAGCAATTATCGCCTTTATAGGATCTTCAATAGTGTATGAAGAAGATCTAAAAAAATCGGAACGAATTTCTCAACAATCTTCAACAAATCAACATCAGCTTCAAGAAATGCAACAGCAAATTCAACTTATGCAAAGAAAAATTGAACAGTTAGAACAGGATCAGGGGCGATAACCCTATTTAGCTCAGCCCCTGAAACTTTCTTCTTTTTTCCATCCAAATTCACAAATCGATTGCACTGGACAAGTATTACATATCGGCTTTACCTTACAATGGACTTTTGCGTGTTCCACTAATAATGCGTGGTACTCTTGGTAAAGCTGGTTATCATTTGGTATATCTTTTTCCACTATTTTTTGTAGACTACGATAGGTGGATGGTATTTCTAAGCCAATTCGATTAAATATTCTAAAAGCATACTGATCAGCGATAAACGCCTGTTTTTCAAAGGCGTATAACAGCATTACATCAGCTGTCTCTTCGCCAATGCCTTTTATTGAGAGTAATTCTGCTCGCAGTTTGTTATACGGGATTTCTTGTACCAATGATACATCATAGTTATAATTGCGAAACCAAGCAATAAAAGCCTTTATTCTTGCTGCTTTAATACGATAAAAACCACTAGGACGTATTTTTTCAGCAAGCTCTCTCTCTTCTATTTGATACAAATAATTAGCATCATGTACATTTTCTTCTAGTCGCTCTAGAGCTTTTTCTACATTTCTCCAGTTCGTTCGTTGGACAAGAATAGATCCTAAAAGCATTTCTAATGTCGAACTTGCTGGCCACCATGCCTGCGGACCGTAGTATTTATAAAGTTTATGATAAATTTCAAGATAATTTGGATTCTCCATTTTTATCTCCCCTTAATTAGTTCCAAGCAATTTCTTTTCATTCTAAACAAAAATCAACTACACTCAAATTACTCTGCATTGAATGGAGAAATGAATATGATTAATGTATATAGTGATATTATACAATTTAAAGGAAATCACTATCAATTTGGATACAGGCAAGGTGAACTACTTCGAAATTCACCTATTCTAATACATCGCAACCTACAAAAAGGAAGTCGCTGGCGAAATTTTCTTGTTGATATTGACGAGGTTAGAGATGCATTTCAAACTTTTTCACCAGCACTATGGGAGGAAATAGAAGGACTAGCTGATGCATTGAAAATGCCTATAAAAGATGCTATTCGCGAATTCGGTGGTTACTATTATGAGTATGGGCGTAGTGGCTGCTCTATATATACAGAGGCAGATATATTGGTTCGAAACTATGATAATGCACCTCGTTCCTACGAAGGAAGATATGTGATATATAACCCTACTGACGGAGGTTATGCTACTGTCGGACCAACAATGCAAATCACAGGTCGAACTGATGGTATAAATGAAAAAGGATTTGCTATGGGTTATAACTTTGTAAATAGAGTAAAATCAGATGATGGTTTTGTATGCAACATGATTGGTAGATTACTATTAGAAAATTGCGCTTCTGTAGAGGAAGCAAAGCATTTAATAAAGGAACTACCGCACAGGCATACATTTAGTTATGTATTACTCGACAAAAATGGATATTCTGTAGTAGCTGAAGTATCACCTCGAAATGTAAGATTTCGTGAAGCAAATATGTGTACCAATCATTTTGAAGAACTAACGGAAGAAAATCGATACCGGACTGACGAATCGATGGAACGTCTAGATAAAATATCTTCCCAACAGACATCAGTACAAAATCCTTATGAGGCATATCAATTATTAAATAATCTGGAAAAAGGAATCTTTTCAAAAAAATACGGTGCCTGGGCTGGAACTCTACACACAGCAGCGTATTTACCAAAAGACCTGAAAGCTTGGATCGCATTAGGCGCGAATCGTCCTCCTCTCATTTTTGATTTCCAAAAATGGTTAGACGGACAGCCATTCCATGCTACAAAAATTAAAGGGGTTTTGGATACAGATGAACAATTTGTCAATGTCTAACATATAACCGCTATGACTTTACAACTAGTGTAGAAAAGATTATTCTTTAATTATCAATTAATTATTAAAGTACGTGTTCAAAAAGGAGGATGGAAAGGACCAAGAAGTTCGAGGCGGCGTAGCTTTGATTACCGGAACGTATGCAGTTAATACGTGAGGAACGGAAAAGCAAGCCAATGAGCTTCCACAGGATGTGATGATTTCTGCGTTGTCCACAGAACGTGAGCGATCTTAGCAGAAGATCCCCCTGATATGTGTCATTTTCACCGGACTATTTGAACAACCCTTTAAAGTACGAATTTGGAGCAACAAAGGAGGAAACAGAATATGACTATGAAAAAAACATTAACACTCGCTGGATCAGATTCTAGTGGTGGTGCAGGTATAGCAGCTGATTTAAAAACATTTCAAGAATTAAACGTATACGGGATGACTGCATTGACTTCTATTGTTTCCATGAATCCAAAAGGATGGAATCATCATGTTACACCAATCGACGTTGAAGTAGTTGAGAAACAACTAGATACAATATTATCTGTAGGTGTAGATGCAATGAAATCCGGAATGCTTGGATCTGTAGATATCATTAATTTAGGTGCAAGAAAAATTGATGAATTTGATATAAAACAATATGTTCTGGATCCTGTAATGGTTTGTAAAGGTGACGATGAAGTTCTACAACCAGAAAATACGGATGCAATGCGTGAGGAATTATTACCACGTTCCCTAGTTACTACACCAAATCTTTTTGAAGCAGCACAATTGGCCAAGACGTCACCAATTAAAACTTTGGAGCAAATGAAAGATGCTGCAATAAAAATTCATGATTTAGGGGCAAAAAATGTAGTGATTAAAGGCGGAAAAGACTTAGAGCATGATAAGGCAGTTGACCTTTTCTATGATGGAAATCGTTTTGAGTTATTGGAAAGTGAGAAAATTGACACTACCTATAATCATGGAGCAGGTTGTACATTTGCAGCTGCAATTACAGCGAACTTAGCCCATGGTATGAATGTATTAGAAGCAGTTAAAACTGCAAAATCATTTGTAACATCTGCAATTGCAAATGGCTGGAAATTAAATGAGTACGTAGGGCCAGTTATGCATGGTGCCTATAACCGTATCGATAGTACAAAAGTAGAAATGTCTTCTATTTAGTTTAGAAAAGCTTGGACACGAAGTCCAAGCTTTTTATATTTATCGTGATGATATTTTCTTTTCTTTTTCGTCATGAATGAAAAATGCAAGAATCAGTCCTACAATAGAAATGATTGCCGTAACAATAAAGGAAACATTCACTCCATGTATTAACCCTTCTAATCCCTTTCCAGGAATTGCTGCTGTCGACATGATCGTAATTGGCAGTGCCGTTCCTATAGCCCCGGATACTTGTCTTAATGTGTTATTTACCGCTGTACCATGAGCTATATACTCATCCGGTAAAGAATTAAGGCCGGCAGTAGTTACTGGCATCATAGCCATGGCAACACCTAGCATACGTATTGCATGTATCGTTGCAATATATGTGAAGCTTGTTTCGGCTGTTAACATACCAAACATAAAGGTCGTTACTACGATTAAACCTAATCCAATAATAGCTAAGTAACGTGAACCATATCTATCAAATAATCTTCCAGTAATTGGGTTCATTATTCCTTGCAAAATAGCACCAGCTAGTAAAGCAAGCCCTGATTCAAATGCAGAAAACCCTAACATATCCTGCATATATAACGGAAGAATTACAGCAGCACCTATCATCGTCATGAAAGTGACCATTCCTAGTACAGTTGTAATCGTAAATATTTTGTATTGAAATACACGAAACTCTAAAATTGGTGTTTTTAAATTTAACTGTCTCAAAATGAACCAAGCCAAGGCAATGATTCCTACAATCATCGATATAATCACTTGATTGCTTAACCATCCAGCACTACCAGCAATACTAAATGCATATAATAACCCACCAAATCCTAACGTAGATAAAACGATGGATAACTTATCCAATCTTGGAAATGTACGTTTGGTTACATTTTTTAGTAGAAAATATGCAATAGCAATATTAATGATTGCAATAGGTAGAACCATAAAAAATAATGTTCTCCAAGGGAAATGTTCTACGATATAACCAGATAGTGACGGACCAATGGCAGGTGCAAATGAAATGACGAGTCCAAACATCCCCATTGCACTACCTCTTTGCTCTTTAGGATAGATTAACATCATAATAGTTTGCATTAGCGGCATGATAATACCTGCTCCTGCAGCTTGTAAGATCCTTCCCGTTAATAGCAAATCAAAATTAGGTGCCACGCCACATATTAATGTACCTATTGCGAAAAATGACATAGCAGCTAGAAATAAACTACGAGTAGTGAATGTTCCAATAAGGAACGCAGTAATTGGAATCATAATACCATTTACAAGCATAAACGCAGACTGTAACCATTGTGCAGTATTAGCGTCTAGCTCTAAATCACTCATTATATGAGGCAGCGCTGTTCCAAGTAGTGTCTGATTCAAGATTGCAACAAACGCACCTGATAATAACACCACTAGTATTGGTATACGACTCATTTTCTCTGTAGACCCACCTACATGGCTCTCACTCATATTAATCCTTCTTTCTTGTACCTATAAAATTTTAGCAAACAAATAATTATATCATGTAAATATATATCATTCAAGATATATTCTATGGTTATTTATTAGAGTTATGTAGATATAAAATAACTTTCACCGAATGAAATACCATGACCTTAAACCAGATCAGACATTTTCGGACGTTATATCCTCAATCTTCTTTACCAAAGTCTTATCGTTTTGAAGTGAAATCATACGGGATAAATATAAAGAGACTGGGACAAAAGTATTTAGCAAAAGATAAATCCAAATTAATGGCTTTTGACAACCCGCTTCAGAAATTTACTCCGTTTATCCAACGGCGGCAGGTGAGCCCCGGATGCTTTTGCATCGGGCCTAATCTTCACCTTACACCCCATAGAAATCTTTGTATATTTCTTACGCTTATACGAGCTATCATTCATCTATTGACCAAAAACTTTCTGTTATGTCCCAACCTCTTTATATCAAATACTTAAGCTTCTACACGATTAATCCATTGAACATAATTATCAACAACATTATCTATAAATTGCACTGTTTGCTCATCCGTTAAATTACCTTGCTCGTCCATTTTATTTTGAACAGAACCAACGAATACTTCATTCCCTGGTAATGTTAATGTACCAACTCCTGGTGCATTTAAAATCTGACGCAATTGCATTTGAGCTTTTACCGTACCCATTGCTCCCATTGATGCACCAACGATCATAGCCGGTTTATTTACCATTACTAGATCAACACGAGAGAACCAGTCGATTGCATTTTTTAACATTCCAGAAATAGAAGCATTGTATTCCGGCGTCGCAAAAAGAATTCCATCGCTACTTTTGATTCTTCTTCTTAAGTCTTCAACAATTGCAGGTGGATCCATTTCCTTGTCCTGGTTATAAAACGGAAGTTCATCGATTGGTAAAATATCGATATCTAATTTTCCTGCATATTTTTCTTTCATATATTCTACAAGTTTTTTATTGTATGAATCTTTCCTGTTACTTCCTACCAATGCTGCTATTTTCATCTGTAAAAAATCCCTCCATAATATTCTATTCTTAAAAATACAACAGTATAATATAAACACATCGATAAATTCTTCTCAAGAAATCTGTTTATAACATGATTAGATAATTATTTCCAATCACTTTTTATAATGAAACGATATTATATATTGTTACCATGAATCGATATAATATAGGAAAGGAGGTAATAAAATGATTGATTTTCACTCGTTTGAAAATACCAATTCTTATAGCAATAGAGCCGTTGATTTAACTTGGATAGAGAAATTACAATCCTTTATCGAAAGCCCACAAAATAAGGTGGCAGTAGATATGGGTTGTGGTGGAGGACTATATACAAAAGTATTAGCTGACCTAGGATTTAAAGAAATATACGGAATTGATTTCTCTGATGCAATGTTAACTTCTGCCTCCAATAATTATCATCATCTTAAACAGACTCATTTTCTTAAAGGAACTGCTTATACCAGTGGGCTAAAATCAAGTTCAATTGATTTTTACTTACAACGTGCGGTATTACATCATTTATCAGAACCAGAAGCAGCATTTATGGAGGCTGCTCGAATACTGCGAAATGGAGGAATAATATTTATTCAAGACCGCACCATTGAAGATTGTCTGATTCCTGGATCTACGAGTCATCTCCGAGGTTATTTATATTATGATTTTCCAGAACTTATAGAAATTGAAAAGCAGAGAAGACCAACAATTTCAGAAACTATAGGCCAATTAAAAACTGCAGGTTTTACTGAAATAAAATACATGAACTTATGGGAAGTTCGAAAACAGTATGCTTCCTTTCAAGAATTACGAAAAGACATTCAATCAAGAAAAGGTAGATCCATTTTACATGAACTTACTGACGATGAAATAAAATTATGGATTCAAAAGCTAGAAAATCGCCTTCCTAATGATATGGAAATCACTGAAAAAGATCGTTGGACTATATGGGTAGCTTATAAGACAACTAATTAAATATATCGCATGCAACTATATTGATAACTATTTCATAAAATAAATGCCTCTTGTAATGGAAAGACCTTTAATGTAGCTTCCAATTAGAAGTGCTTTTGTATTGTTTTATAACAAAAGCAAAACAGAACTAGAATTTATCACTTTCTAGTTCTGTCTCTTGCTATTTTATCTATCTATTCTTAGTTTATTTCAACTTTAACCTCTATTTATTTATCTAAATCTCTTATCTCAATAGGAATTAGTTTTTTCTCTAATCTTCCTCTATAGACTTCATATTGGCTAGGTAATTTTAATGTATCACCCATCGTTTTTTCTGATTCATCGTAAGCAAATCCAGGCGGATCTGTAGCTATCTCAAATAAAATCTCTCCATGCTCTTTAAAATAAATGGCATTAAAATAATTACGATCTTTAACTTCTGTTACAGGTAATCCGTGATTAGCTACATGCTGTTGCCAGTCTAAATGGTCTTGATTATTTTTTGCCCTAAAAGCTATATGATGAACTGTTCCTACCCCCATTTGACCTTTATGAGAAGCAGTTTGTTTAATATCAATCGTATTTCCAATCTTTCCGTAAGATCGATATCGAATATACTCTTCTTCCTCTGCAACTTTTTCAAAACCTAACGTATTGACTAATGTCTCTCCTGTTTTTCCTGGTTGAGAGGAAAGTAATATTGCCCCAGCAAATCCTTTTATCGAAATTTCAGGTGTAATATCACCAAATGAATAATCATTTGATTTTCCATTCTCTGTTTCGACTAATTCTAAATACAAGCCATGAATATCTTTAAATGCAAGATACGTATCACCAAAACGCGTTATTTTCTCTGTTGTTATGTTAAATTTAGCAAGACGCTCTTCCCAGAAGTTCATCGTTCCTGTAGGAATTGCATAACTAGTAACACCTACTTGACCAGAACCTATTCTACCTTGGTAGGCATTTGTCCATGGGAAGAAGGTAATAATTGTTCCTGGTTCTCCCATATTATTTCCAAAATAAAGATGATAGGTGCCAGGATCATCAAAATTAATCGTTTTCTTAACCAATCTTAATCCTAATACACTTGCATAGAAATCTACATTTTCTTGAGGGTGACCGACAATGGCAGAAATATGATGGATTCCAGCAGTTTTCTTCATAATTTATCCCCTTCATTTATAATTAATTAAAATATATTTAATTAATTATAATATACGTTGTTTTATTTTTAAAGTCAAGTTTGACAAGGCTATAATGATACATAAAATTCTATTCAAAAAGACATATTAAAGCGAAACAATTGCTCTAATATGCCAACTATGTAAATAAATTTATGTATGAACTACAAATAATTTTACAAGTCGATTCAAAATTCGAATTGGTTTATTTGTCATTTTATTCAGAGTAAATTGTAAATTTATTTAAATTCAATCATTAATTAAACCAACAGTTCCATCTTTTGCATGATAGACGATGTACTGATTAATACCTTTTTCTCTAACTAATAATCTTTTAAAAGCTTTTTTATTGGTTAGATAATGACATATATTATTATTATTCCTTTCCAATACAAAACTATCACTAAAACTGTTGATGTAGCCTCTAAATTAATGGATTTGCAATAAGTATAGTTTCCATAATTAGTAACATAGTAAGAATGAATATATTGAAGGAGTGAATAAAATGGAACGTTTTCAAGATAAAGTTATACTTATAACTGGTGGTGGCTCAGGTCTAGGAAAAGCAACTGCTCTACAAGTAGCAAAGGAAGGAGCAATTCTTTCCCTAGTTGATTTAAATGAACAAGGCTTAGAAGAAACAAAGAAAGAAATTCTTAAGATTGTACCTAATGCAAAAATTACTTTAATAAAAGCTAATGTTGCAAACGAAGAAGAAGTAAAAAACTATGTACAAGAAACTATTAATCAATTTGGAAAAATAGATGGTTTCTTTAATAATGCTGGTATAGAAGGAAAACAAAATCTTACCGAGGACTTTGATACTGAAGAATTTGAAAAAGTTGTCAACATTAATTTAAATGGTGTTTTTTACGGTATGAAGCATGTCCTAAAAGTCATGAAAGAGCAAGGTAGTGGTTCTATTGTAAATACAGCTTCTGTAGGAGGTATCCGTGGAGTAGGAAACCAATCAGGTTATGCAGCTAGTAAACATGGTGTCGTAGGTTTAACCAGAAATTCTGGTATTGAGTACGGAGAATATGGTGTGAGTATTAAAGCAATTGCTCCTGGTGCGATATTGACGCCTATGGTAGAAGGTTCTCTAAAACAAATAGGTGGAGAAAATTGGGAAGAAGCAGGAAAAGAATTTGTAAGTGTAAATCCTATGAAACGATTTGGAAAACCTGAAGAAGTTGGGTATTTGGTTGCTTTCTTATTATCTGATCACGCAGGATTTATCAATGCTGCTGTCATCCCTATTGACGGTGGACAATCATATAAATATTAAAAAGTAAAAAGATGATTATTGTTTGAGGGTCATACACCTCAAACAATTAACCATCTTTTTCATCCATTAGATAAACCAGTTTTTACGGCGTCCACAACATTTATCATGTCTTCTACCACCACGGTCGTTATCATCGTCGTCTCTTTTCTTGTGACACCCATGGCCATGACCATTGCTGTTTCCATTGCCATTACTCTCGCTACCTACTCTACGACAATTACTTGAATCATTTACATCGCTTCCACAGTCATAGTTTTCTACTACTGTCTCTTCAAAATCTGATTCGCTTACTGGATAATAGTTTTCATTACGAACAATAGTACGATGAACATTTTTGATTTTAGTTGGATGAATATTTCTAACTGTTCTATGATCTGTTGTGGTACGTACTACTTGTCGAGTTGGACTTGTAATAGTTTCTACGTTGTCGTTATTATTGTTGTTTTTGCATTTATTACACCCACAACCATGATGTCCCTTATATTTTCCCATTGTACATCCCCCTTTCTGATTTCATACTTCACTATATGAAAATAAATGAGGATGTCTTAAACTAGTGACCATACAGTATATAAAATGTACCTTTATACTAAGGATAGTAACTAGATTTTCTTATTACGGCTTATTAAAAATGATATTTTTCATAATTTAACAGGTTATATAAATTATTGAATTAAAATCATAATTAGTTGAGATTTGTAGGCAACTGGACATTTTCGTAGAATAAAGTAAGGAAAATAATCATTATTCTAGTTAAATTAATGTTAGATACAACATTTTTTGTATTTCTTACCACTTCCACAAGGACAAGGATCATTTCTTCCAATTTTTGCTTTTTTTATAGGATGACTCGTATCTTCATTTTGCAGTACAAAATCACCTTTTGACAGCTCTTTAAAATTCGAATTATTCATTTGTGAGATTTCAGTAGATGTATGCCCTTTTAAAATCCATAAACGAACTTCGTTAGTTGCATTCATGACGAGTTGTATAAATTCATGAAATTGTTGTTCTGAATTAAACTGAAATACTTCATTTAAATATTGAAGTGGCGCTGTCGGTTTTTGATCAATATTACATATAATAATTAATTTTTCAAGAATACTTAAAACATCAATTTCTTTGATATCGAAATTACGTAGTATATATTTACGAAGTTTTTTCAACCCTTGAGTCGATGGGATAAAATCATCTTCACTACTTTGTAAAAGTTCTTGTTCTGTAAATGGATAGTAAGGTATTTCTTTTCTTTTCGATTGCTCAACTAAAATAAAATCAGGATCATCCACACGGAAATCTACATATATTTTCTTATCTATTTGTATTTCAAAGGATTGATACATAGTTTCAGCAATCTTCATTACATGAAGAAATTCAAATGGATCAATTTTTTCATTTGTTATTTTTTCGATTTGAGCAATCAAGGTTTCCTGCTGCATTACGCCGTAATAATATAACATACCTTCCGTTAACTTATGCCATTTCGTATTACGGACAGCTATCTTCTGCAACTCATTCGATTGCATATTATCATACACTTGAAGTAACTCTTTCGGCATAATCGCTATTTCTTCTTCATTTACTTCTTTAATAAATATTAATCCAAGCACTTGTAAAAATAGCATTTCTTTCGTTTTTATATGTACAGAAATTACACCATTATTTCGTTGGAATTCATTGAATAAATCGATTATAGACTTATTAAAATACATAATGGTGACTTCAAATCTATCTGGAATCTCTGTTGCTAATCGTTCCGCTAATTTTGCTTTATTAAGCTGACTAGCATTAGGAATTGCATGAATACGTCGCAATTTATCTAGTTTTACTTTTGGATACTGTTCTAGTTCTTTTACATAGGTTGGCATTTTTACACTTTCTATCATAATTATATTCACCTTTTTATTTCTATTTTTACATGGATAGATATTACTATCTAAATTCAACATTATTATATTGTAATGTTTATACGTACAAATCGTCAAACTATCTCATATAAAATATAATTAAGTCTCGTTTCTTAATTAGAATATTTTCTCAAAAGGTAGATTAAAATAAGTTGATTTTGAAAAACGCTTTAGAAATTGCCTCCTTCTTTTCGAGTTAGTTTTAAATAAGATTCCTGTTAAAAAGTAGTTTTCAGTATGAAAATCAAAACAGCACCATTCGGATTTGTTTTACAACATCAACATACCTTATTATGAAACGTACTTTATCATCGTTATAAAATCTGTATCTTTATGTAAAAATTTTTGTTGTTTAATAAAACCATGATTTTCATACAAACGAATAGCACGGTGATTAAACGTTGCCACAGTTAGACGAATATCTTTCAATGGACAAGTATCATAGACATGATTCAAGATATGGCTTAGAAATATCGTTCCATATCCTTTTCCTGTATATTCTGGTTTCATTCCAAGTCCAAGATCAATACAATCATCATTATAAACACCAAACCGATCTCCAGCCGGAACCTGTGCAGAACGTCCTAAACAGAAAAAACCAATTAGCTCCCTTTCTTCATTAATCATCGCATAATATCGATTTCCCAGAAGTTCCGCAATTGCACCTGTGGTAAGAACATGATTATAAAAATCATACGGCTTTTCATATTTCCAACAAAGTGCTTCAACTGCATATTTTTGGTTCATACGTATTATTTGAATATCCATTTTCCCTTCCCCATTCTTAAAACTTTATAATAATCACACTTTTCAATTTCTATTATCACATATAAATTCTTACGATGGAATTCTCAAAAATTAGAAAAGACTTGAACATAGTAATATTTATACAATGAGAGAACATACTCCTAAGAGAACGAAATTCTAAATGAGATCCTTTTAGTAATGCTATCTAAAAGGATCCTCCTCCATATAAAGTTACATGCTGAACACTATAACCTAGAATTCTATTTTTTTTCTACCTCTATATCAATATGAGAGAACGTCTTAAAGTCAAATAAGCCTTGATCTGTTACTTTAAGAGCTGGTATTACTGGTAAAGTCAAGAAGGATAACGTTAAAAATGGATTAAATGTTGCTGGTATACCAATATCCTCTGCTGCATGATTTAACTTTAAAACATCTTCGTAAACATCCAAATAACCTTTATCTGACATTAATCCCCCAATTGGTAGTGCTAAGTGAGCTTTTACCTGATTCTGCTTCGTTACTACTAAACCACCATCAAGTTGTTCCACTTTTTTTATTGCTGTAAGCATTTCATCTTCAGAGGTACCTACTACAACAAAGTTATGTGAATCATGCGCCACAGATGTCGCTATGGAACCTTCTTTCATTTGGAAACCCTTCACTATTCCTTTCCCAATATAACTCAGTCCCTTATGTCTCTCTACGACCGCAATCAGCAATTGGTCTTTGTCTATAGACGGTACAAACTTCCCTTCTTTGATATCTACTTTCTCACAAATATGATTTGTAATAATTTTATTAGGCACAATTTCTATGGTATTACAATAATCTTGTGTAATTTGAATGGAAAAATCACTTGTTTTTAATTGCTGAATACAAGGTTTTGGTAATGTATTTGCATCAGTAAGGGAAGCAGAAAAATAAGACTGATTAATTTCTCCCTCATCTACTACACACTTACCGTTTTTATAAACTTGATGAATGTCTACTTGATTTTCATCATTCAAAATTAAAAAGTCTGCTATATATCCTGGTGCAACTGCTCCAAGTTCTCTTAATCCGAAACATTCAGATGTATTTAATGTAGCCATTTGATAAGCCATTACTGGATCTAAACCAAATTGAATTGCTTTACGTATAATATGATCGATATCTCCATTCTCTACTAAATCATCTAGTAACATATCATCGGTCACAAATACGCAACGTCTTGCGTTTTTTTCATTAATAATTGGTAATAAAGATTCCAAATCTTTAGCTACTGTTCCTTCCCGTATCATCAAATACATTCCTGCTTCTAGTCTATCTTTCCCTTCCTGTGCAGAAACTGATTCATGGTCATTTCGAATTCCAGCAGCCATGTAAATATTTAAATCTTCTTTAGATAATCCAGCAGCATGACCATCAACAATACCACCCTGTTGAATTGTACTAGCTATCTTTTCTAACATTTTTTCTTCTGCATTCGCTACTGAGGGAAAATCCATTACTTCCGCCAGCCCAAGAACATTTGAGTTTTGAAAATAAGGAGTTATATCTTTCGCATCGAGTTGCGCACCATTGTGTTCAAATTGCGTCGCAGGAACACTTGAAGGCATATTAACAAAAATGTTCATTGGCAAAGCATCTGAAGCATTCAACATATATTCCAAACCAGCTTTCCCTGCGACATTAGCAATTTCATGAGGATCTGTAATTGCCGTCGTTATACCATGTTTTAACATCACTTTTGAAAATTCTCTAGGTGTCAACATTGTACTTTCAATATGTACATGACCATTTATAAGACCAGGTACGATTTTTTTACCTGTAGCATCAACGATTTGCTCACCTTCATATTCACCAATACCAGCAATGTAGCCTTCTGTAATAGCTATATCCGTCTTCTTCCAATCTCCAGTAAATACATTTAAAACTTCTGCATTTTTTATTACAAGTTCAGCTGGTTTACGTTTACTCGCTACAGCAATTCTATTTTTCAACTGCTCTATTGTACTCTTCACCTTCAAACCACTCACCTTCTTATAACTTGTTGTATATTATACGCATGAATAAAGCACCCCCACAAGTCTAGATGTTTTTTATCACAATATTAAACAATAAAAATCCTGATCTATGCTTTCCGAAACGAGCTCATTTCGGACTATAGATCAGGATATCACTAAATAGATTAATTAAATAATCGAATAAATATTCAATAATAGTAATATACAGTGACATTGCGTGATTTTCTAGTACTAGTTAAGAAAAGGCAAAAATCTACTAGAAAGGGATCCTCTTAAATAAACATGAAATAGAACAGTATTGGATTTGCTTACAGCATTGTTATGAAAGTGACTATTATTTTAATTTCATAGCCTCTTCTATTAATTTTGGAATATCTGTATTATCCAATATTCCAGAGAATGATTCTGATTTTGGACCAAACGCATAAATTGGAATATCTGCAGCAGTGTGACTAGTACTTGTCCAACCAATAGTAGATCGTTCACTAACGACATGATTAATAGCAAGTTTCGGGTCTTCTGCTGTTTTAATAAATTCTATTTCTTCTTCCTTTAATTTAAACCCCGTAAAAGTATTTACAACTTCATGGACATTAGAACGCTCTTCATCTAGTTGATTAGCCATGTATTCTCCGGTTGCTGTTACATCATTAAGAATGTTTGCATTTAAATCCATCTGGTCATATCCGCCAGTTGTCATTCCTCCTGTATCATGATCCGCCGCAACCACAACTAATGTCTCTCCATCCTCTTCAGCAAAATCAATTGCAGCTTGAACCGCTTTTTCAAACGCTTCTGTCTCACTCATAGCATAGGCAGGATCATTATCATGACCAGCCCAATCAATTTGACTACCTTCTACCATTAAGAAGAATCCTTTTTTATTTTGATTCAGTTGATCAATCGCATGCATAGTCATGTCCTCTAAGCTTGGTTCTTCCGTATCTTTTCTATGTAGTTCTGGAGATAGGGCTTCCTCTGCAAACAAACCTAGTAATTTTTCATCATTCTTGATATCAATATTTTGTTCTAGCATTTCCTCTCTATTTTCAGCTAAAAGATAGCCCTTATCTTGAGCTTTTTGCATAAGCTCACCGTTCTCTTGTTTACCTCCTTCTCCCTCTCCAATAAAATTGCTCATTCCTCCACCAAGTAAAACATCTACTTCAGATTCAATTAATTGTCGTGCAATCTCAGTCTCATTATTTCTATCTTCTACATGTGTTGCAAATGCAGCTGGAGTGGCGTGTGTAATCGTAGATGTAGCTACTAATCCAGTTGCTTTATGATGTTGCTTCGTTTTTTCTAAGATAGTTTCTAAGTTATTCCCATCCGGATCCTTACCAATGACACCATTGTTCGTTTTCTCACCAGTAGCCATTGCTGTTCCAGCAGCTGCTGAATCAGTCACATCCGAATCTGCAGAATGTGTTGTAAAAAGACCTTTTAAATGAGAATCCCATACAACCTCTTCTCCTTTATACGCACGGTAATTAGAAGCATAATCAGAACTAAATCCATCTGGTATCATGTAAATTACATTCTCTACTTTTTTATTTTTACCCTTTGCTGAGGTTGCATCTTTTTCATTACCAAAAGATGCTCCCATAATTCCTGCAAAGATTAATAGACTTATTACTGAAATCCAACTTATTTTTTTAAACACAGAATTCCTCCTTCTTTTTTAACTATTTCAACCATAACGAAGGAAGTTTAACTCAATATAAATATAATGTTAAAAACGAATGAAGAAAAATCACCCCTATTGACTATGCCATTTTAACCAATTAAAAAGTACCGCTATTTCTTCTAGGTTGTAGAACAAAAAAAGAATCAGTATGTCTACCAATTCTAATTTATTCTACTATTAATTAATCTAGTTTCCATGACATGCGATAAGTATTTAAGAGATGACCATCAAAGTTTTCATGAAAATCTTTAATTATTTCAAATCCCTTTGACTTATAAAAATTCAATGCTTTTAGATTATTTTGCTCAACATTCAACTGTATTTCTCGAGGATGTAATTGATTAACTCCATAATGTAAAAGTGCTGAACCAATTCCTATTCCTTGCTGTGATGGGTATAAATATATTGCTCCTAATTCCACATATCCTTCCTGTGATATCGGTGAGAAATTAGCAAATCCTACTGCTTCCCCTTCTTTTTCTGCAATATATATATAAGACCTCTTCATTCTATATTTCATATTTTTTTCACTGTAAGCACCTTCTAAAAATCTATTTTGTATTTCTATTGGAATTATTCCATTATATGTATCATGCCAACTTTTTTTAGCAATATCTCGTACTCTAGTAATATCTTTTCTTTTCATAGGTCGAATCACAAATCCCACTTTTTTCACTCCTCCCTATATAGTTACATCATCTAATATGCAGTGAATTTTCAATATTTTTATTATATCACTATTACTTTTCTATATTTGTGAACATATAAAAAAAGCATCCTTAAAGTTAGGGATGCTTTACCATGAAAAGTTATATAGATGTGTTCTCACTTCTTTTCTTGCTCTTTATTTCGTACCTTGTTTTCAATTATTATCCGTCCAGCCTCTGATTGGTCAATTCCACGTTTTACTGCTGTTACAATAACAAAATATAAAATAGCGAATGGAATAATGTAGGATATTATAATTAAAAATGACTCCACAAATTTTGCCCCCTTATTACTACATACTTCAATTATATACAGTATATAATTACTTCGCCATAAAGAAGGCACTGCTACTAGATTCGGTTTCTATCCTTGCAATTGATAGTCAACTTTAACTGAAGCTTCTATTCGTTGTGTACCTGGTTCCACTGGTGTAGAAGCTGCAAATAATTTCACTCCATTACCACCTGAGTCAACTTCAGTAATTTTTGTGGGTATTGGATTAAGTGAAACTCCTAATTCCTGTGCCATAACTTCAGCTTTGCTCTCTGCATTTTGTAAAGCTAATGTTAATGCTTCTTCATAAAAATTTTCTGGATCGTCAACAGAAAACGTCACGGAAACTACTTCATTTGCTCCTTGATTAATTGCTAAATCAATAATTTCGCCTAATCGATCTAAATCTTCTAAAGTTATGGTGATTTCATTTCTAACTTCAAAAGTTTCAAAAATTTGCTTTCCATCTACGTAGTCATAAATTGGACGAGCTGAAAAACTTGTTGTTTGAATAGATTCTCTAGGTATGCCCTCATTAACTATTGCACGGATAACATTGGTCATGGATTCATTATTTTGCTGCTGCGCTTCTTCTAATGAAGCATTTCTTGTTACTACCGCTAACCGAACATGTGCGATACTCGGTACAACCAACACCGATCCTGTACCAGTAATTGTTATTGTAGAATTTGTTTGTCTCATAGGCAATGACTGACGCATCTGTGATGGTACATAGTGATAATACATAACACCCCTCCTTCATATCATCCTATGCTAGGTATATATAACAGGTACATTATTAATCCCAATAATTCGGATCCTGCATACGTAAATCTTCTACAATATCATCAATATCTTGGGGAGTTATTGTAAAAACAGGGTAATCTTTAGCTGTTTTTTGTAATGTTTCATAAAAATATTTAGTACTTCCAGGAAACTCTTCATCCATTAATAACAGACAAGCATCACTTTTATCAATTAACCACATATCTTTTGTTCGAAATTGATAAGGACCTTGATAATCGCCTTTATAAATCGGTTTAAAAAAATCAGCTGTCATCGACAATTCTTCAAATTTTTCTTTTAACATTTCTGGCCAGCGACTATCTTGATTTTCAAAAGGAGGGAACACGCCAAGTTGAACAGGATACTCTTCTTTTAAGTCCATAACAACATCCGCAGCCCATAACTCCACTCCCATTTGCCCAGAAATAATAACCCATTCTAAACCCTCTTCTAAAAATTCACGTATTCGCTTTTCCAGAGAAGCTTTTATAAATTGAATTCGAGAGTCATCTTCTTTAAAAATATTTAATTCCATTGGTTTATAGCCTGTTACCATTAAAATTTTCATACTTAACCAACTTCCCTATGTATTTACTTATAACCATTTCAGACGATTTTCACCATTCAAATTCTCTGATCGATAAGTACTTATAATATTAATATTCTAAGTAAAACATGTTTTTTATAAAGAAAAGAGGTAGCATACGCCACCTCTTTTAGATTAACACCATTTATTTGGTTTATTCCAGTGATGATGTCCTGGATGCATTGCTCCGCCAACTTGATTTCCATTACAATGTCCGTTCATTGCCCCAGCTACTTGACCATTACCATATCCTGGTGACATGGCTCCTGCTACTTGGCCATTGTTTGGTACATTAAAAGAACCACCATATTCATTAACATTGTTCGTTTGATTTTGATATGAAGTAGAATTCGGATAAAAATGCTTGTTCTTTACTGTGTGATGATTCATCACTGTAGTATGACTTGGATGAATGTGATTTACAACACTTTCTGAACATGTGTTTACACAGTTGTGTTTTGTAGGATGTACAACTGTTTTCTCACAACCACAATGTCTCCCATGATGTCTGCGCATAAAATAAGCCCCTTTCTTTTTTAGGTTCACTAATAACCTATGTTATTTTGCTTACAATGGTAAGAGACAGTTACCTATTTTGTGCAGATTTCCTGGGAATATCTCCATAACTAATATTGACCAAGCAGCCCTCTTCTCGTAGCAAAACGCTCACAACTATGAAAAACAAATACTCCTATTCCAAAATAAACCAATGCATTGATGATAAGTAAAGTAATATTAATCCATCCAATTTCCATTAAAGTTGCTCCATTTATCATAATTTCTCGAACAAGATCAATACCAATTACAAAAGGTAAAAAATACATAATCGGTGATGCAACGAGCGGGATAAATGCTAATGCTGCTAACAGAAATTGCAGAACCTGTAGAATCGCCTGAACTTGCTTTAAGATAATGGAAATTCCACCAATAATTAATCCAAGCCCCATCATTCCAATAACCGTAAAAATAAATAATGGTAGAATAGATATAATATCTACATTTAACCACTGACCAGCTGTTAACATAGACACATATAATAAGATGAGAATAATAAATCCATATATAATATTATTAGCAATTAACCGTGTGATTAGAATTTTTAATATTCCCATCGGTGACATCGATAATTGTTCTAATGTTCCCCGCATTCCTTCATTGACGATATCATATCCAATTTGTTGAATGACCATAAGTGATAAATACCAAAAGACATAATTGACAATTACAAATTGAATATTTGCATCTTGTGTAGAGGGATTTCCAAAGAAATGAATAACCCCAAATAATCCTAGAAAAATAAAATAAAACGTTAGAATCATTGCAATTGTATTTGGTAAATATCGCTTTAATTCAATATATTCTTTTTTCAAATTTACTCGAAATAAATTAAGCCATTTCATATTCATGTTCCCCCTTAATGATTTCCATAAATACCTCATCAAATCGGATTGCTTTTCTATCAATTGAATCAATTTGAGTTTGATCTAATTGTAGAATCGCAAATAATTGATACATGTGTTCACTTTTTTCTAAGTCAATCGTAATAGATGCATGGTTGCCATCTTCGTTATATTCACACAGTGGAAATTGCTCATTCAGCAACTCTATTTGTTTTAAAGTTAATCGTTGACCAATGGATATTTTATATGATCTTACCTCAAATAAGTCCATTAAGTGATCTATTCGGTCATTGATAATCACTTTCCCTTTATTAATAATAACGGTTCGATCACATATATCTTGAATGACATCCATATCATGGGAACTAATGATAATTGTTCTTCCGTAATCATGTATTATCTTCTTTAAAATTCCTCTTACTTCAAGGCTGGTCTCTACATCTAAACCTAATGTTGGCTCATCAAGTAACAACACTTCTGTATCAGCTAACATCGCAACAGCAATTGCTAGTTTTTGTTGCATACCTCGAGATAGACGATTTACGAGTTCATTTTCTTTATCTTTTAACCTAAACATATTTAACAGATCATCAATTTCTTTCGCTACCTTTTTAGGTGATTTCCCACGATTACCGGCGAAATAATCCATATTTTCTCTTACACTTAATCGCCAATATAAGTTACGATTCCCTTCTAAAACAGCACTAATATGTTGTAAAGATTCTAGTCGATGTTGCTTATTTGATATTCCATTTATCTTTACTAATCCATTATCTGGTTGTAATAATCCGCAGATTAATTTAATCGTCGTTGTCTTCCCTGCACCATTTGGACCCAATAATCCAAGGATTTCACCTTTGAAGACATCAAAATCAATTCCCTTTAACGCTTCAATCACTTCTTTTGTTTTTCGTTTTTTATAAACCTTAGTTAAATTATTCACTTCAATAATTTTTTTCATTTCGATTCCTCCCATCAATAACACAATCTTAACAAAGTTCAGAATTACATTCCTGTTTCTCATGATGGATATTATCTCCAACTATAGACTGAATTTAAAAAGGTTGTCCTATTTTTTAATAGGACAACCTTTAAAATTACTTATTATTTGATTGTTCTTTAAGCAGGTCTCTAATTTCTTCAAGTAACACTTCTTGCTTACTTAATTCTTCTACAACTTCTTCAACTTCCTCTTCTTTCTGACGTTTAAACTTTGTGAGGAATTTAATAGCTAAAAAGATAGAAAGAGCAATAATAATGAAATCAACAAATGATTGAATAAAATTTCCATATAATAGTTCTGCTTCTCCAACTGTCACTTTCAAACTTGTGAAATCAATGCCACCAACAACTATACCCATTAATGGTGTAATTATATTTTCCACAAATGACGTTACAATCGCTCCAAATGCACCACCAATGACAACTGCTACAGCTAAATCTATGATATTTCCTTTAAAAGCAAACTCTTTAAATTCTTTCCACACCTTTATTCACCTCTCTATCTAATTCAGTATATTAACAGAATAAAGTTAAGGTTTTTTCGCGTCAAGGTACTCACAAAATAAAAAGTTATATAAAAATTAGTACGAAATATAACGAGAGTTATTGGATTAATTAAATTCAATCTTCCATTGAAAACGAATGAATCGAATCTTATATTATTAAATTGATTCATGAAACTAACTCAATTAAGAGAGATTAATGTAATTCTTATAACGTTGACTAATTGTCCGAAATATCCCACTTTAGACTTTGAAAAAAATACAATAAGACTAGTTGTGGGATAACGGACGTTACAAAGATTAAAATACCTTACATTTTTCTAATAACTGTTTTAGGGTTTTAAAACCAGTCTTATCATTATTTTTCCAGATTCTTCAACATACTTTGACTTTAGAATCAGTCTATTTACTACTTTTCCGGATGGATAACATCAAACACTTACGGATACTTTTTGGCTAAGCATCCTCGTCACATGAAGAATAAGGGATCTATACAAGCCCATCTTTATAAGCCATGATGTGGATTATGTTTTTGACCAGAATGATTTGCATTTTTCTCTTTTTTTGATCCGCTTAATGGTTCATCATATGGTTGTTCCGGACTTTTTGGTAAATCTGGGCTTTTTTGTTGTTTTGGACCCATTGGTCTTTTTGACATAAATGCATCCTCCTTCCTTTTCTTATATACATAGTGTTTAGCATTTACAATCAAATATTCGAAGACAATTTTCTAAAAGGGTGGATATTTTTTTATTATGTGTGTTATACTAAGATTACTTATTTAAGTTCGGTAGAAATACAGGATAGAATGTTTCAATGTAAAGAGCTTTTGTCTTGATTGTAAACTTGAACTAAATAGTAATATATCGTGCATTATGCACATGGAGGTTTTCAATATGAACACAGGTTCAGTAAAATGGTTTAACGCAGAAAAAGGCTTCGGTTTCATCGAAGTTGAAGGTGGAGACGATGTATTCGTACATTTCTCAGCAATCCAAGGCGAAGGTTTCAAAACATTAGAAGAAGGTCAATCAGTTTCTTTCGATATCGAAGAAGGTAACCGTGGACCACAAGCAGCTAACGTTGTTAAAAACTAATTAGTTTGCTTAAAAAACCATCGATTCTTATCGATGGTTTTTTTCATGTCAAAAAGTAAAAAATCTCCTTTGTTATAAAGGAGATTTTTTACGTTATTATTTAAATTGTTCCGTTAATACAGTAACAATTTGCTTTTTACGAGATACAACACCTTTTAATAAAGCACGATTGTTTGAATCCAGCGCCACGTTAAATGCTGAATTCACTTTATCTTTTCCATTTCCGATAGCTAACACTTCTGAATCATTGTTGAGAATATCAGTGACAACAAACAAGAATAAATCTAAATCATTATCATTTGTTCGACTGGTAATTACTTCAACTAATTCATCATGAAGTTTATAAATTTCACTTGTATCTACAGCATTTACCTGCGCTATTTCAACTTTAGCATTACCCATTGCAAATTCTTTTGCATCCATTGTGATTAGATCTTTTACTGTTTTATCACTTAAATCAGCACCGGCTTTTAGCATATCAAGACCATAACTTTCTAGATCTACACCTGCGATTTCTGCAAGTTCATGTGCTGCTTGTACGTCTTCATCTGTGCAAGTTGGAGATTTCAACAATAATGAGTCTGATATAATGGCAGAAAGCAATATTCCAGCAATATTCTTATCTACAGAAATGTCATTTTCTTTGTACATTTTATTCAAGATTGTTGCAGTACAGCCAACTGGTTCAGCACGAAAATATAATGGTTCCTTTGTTTCAAAGTTAGAAATACGATGATGATCTATGACTTCACGAATAGTAGCATTCTCTATATTATCTACACTTTGTTGAAATTCATTATGATCCACTAATATAACCTCTGCACCATCTTCTACTCGTTCTATAAGTTCAGGCGCTTTTATATTAAATTGATCTAAAGCAAATTGCGTTTCTTTGTTTACCTCGCCTAAACGTACATGTGTCACATCATAACCTCGTTTTGTTTTTAAGTCTGCATAAGCAATGCTTGAGCAGATTGTATCTGTATCTGGATTTTTATGTCCAAAAATTAATGTTTTTACCATCTAAAAACTTCTCCTTCCATCAACTATTCCTTTTATAAGATTACCATAATTTTGTTATCAATCTCTATTAAAATCATACCAAAAAAAGAAGTGAAACGGACAAATATTTTCGAAAATAATCGATTTCTAACCCCTCTCCTTACAATAAGAATGGTTAGATTCACTTTATCAATATAAGCAAGCCCTTTATCCCTACTGTTAAAAGTTTTCACTATAATAGTAAGCTATTTTAACGTCTCGGTAACATTCCAAATTCTATCATAAGTCGTATAGTCGTTCAATGCGATATCTAAATCATGAAAATATCGATGAAGTAAGCGTACAAGTTCAACATCTTCTTCTATTGTCTGTTTGCTTAAAGTTACTATAGAATTTAAGTCTTTTCTTAGAGGTTCATCCGTAACATCACCTAATAACTTCTCTATCTCATTTATTTAATTCTTTGTTCTTCCCAATCAAGGTTATTTATACCGCCGTAACCTGTTGTATCATTATAAAATTCGTGTGTAGATGACACGAAATCTCCTAATTCTTGGTGAGATTCTCCTAATGTAGAACGGACTGTATTAATTTTTTCCTCTTCTTCTACAGACAAATCCTTTTGTTCAACAGAACCCGCTGTATCGCTATTATTCAGAGCATCTAATCCTATCCCAAAAAAGTTAAAGAAAAATATACTTGATCCTACCCCTGTGATAATTATTACACTTACAAGAATCCACCACAATCGCTTGTTATCTTTCTTTCTTTTCTGATTATCTTCCATCTTTAATCCCCCGTTAAAGTTAACCTGCATTATTCAGTTGTTTAATATACTTCTCAACTAAAGCAGGTTGCTTTATCTCTTCCGCTTTCTCCGAACTTATGTATACTACTCTTTGGTAGGAATTACCTTCTCCGTGAAAATCTTTTAAAGTAACAACAACAAATCCCTCTTCCATTGTAGGATGTATTTCTAAAATCGCTTTATCCTTATATAATTCATCAATTTTTCGTTCATCTTCTCCCTTTATATCCCAAGTTTCTTCCCGTTGATATACTGATGGTACTAATTCTTTTTTGCTAACGGATAACGAAAAACTAGAAAGTTGTTTAATTTGTTTACGTCGTAACCGATTTCCTTGATTAAGTATTAAACTGATAAAGCCGATACCGATAGTAACTATACCAGCTTCTAGTGACTCTATAAAGGAATAATAAAATTGCGACCATTCAAATGGTATTTCTTCAGCCTCTTCCAGGCCGCTACTTGGTTCATAATAATCTTCAAAAGTAGCTATTTCGATAGAAGTAAATAACCCAAATAAAATAATTATTATTCCTACTGCAATAATCGCATAACTTAAATAATTTATCTTTTGATACATTTTCTCCCCCTCCCTTATATTATAAATTCTACATTTTACTTAGATTTTCCTGTTTCGTGGTTAAATACTGTAAAAGTTTATAGACTTCTATTATAATCATTACTATTGGAGGGATACGGGTGAGAAATAAACAATTTAAATTGAAAGATGTAATTAATCAACAACCTGATTTCTCATCGAACAAATGAGTGAAAAAGTAATTGTTATTGGTGGAGGAATTGTAGGAGCAAGTACTGCTTATTATCTCGCTAAAAATGGAGCTTCCGTTACACTTGTCGATCGAAATGATCAGGGACAGGCTACTACTGCTGCTGCAGGTATCATTTGCCCTTGGATTTCACAACGCCGTAATAAAGCTTGGTATCATTTAGCAAAAAGTGGCGCTGCACTATATACGAATTTAATTGCTGAATTAGAATCCTTAGGAGAGACCAATACGGGCTATGAAAAGGTCGGAGCAATTAGTCTACATACTGAAGCAAATAAATTAGAAGGTATGGTAGAAAGAGCAACAAAAAGAAAAGAAACGGCTCCTGAAATTGGTGAAATTACTACTTTAAATGAAATAGAAACTGTAAATCGAGTTCCTGTTCTTCAAGAAGGTTATCAATCTGTCTATATAAGCGGAGCTGCTCGAGTAAACGGTCAAGAATTACTTCAGGCACTGAAAAGAGGAGCAACATTAAAAGGGGTAAATATTTTACAAGGCGATGCAAGTCTAAGTATCGAAGGTAATCAAATAAAAGGAGTGCATGTAGATAATCAATATACAATCCATGCAGACAAAGTGATACTTGCAAACGGGGCTTGGATGTCAGAACTTGTTAAACCTTTTGGTATTGATTTACAGGTATTTCCTCAACGAGCTCAAATAACACATGTAAAGTTACCTGGAATCGAAACTGCAAAATGGCCAGTCATTATGCCGCCCGGAAATCAGTATATGCTTTCTTTACCGGATAACAGGATTGTCTTAGGTTCGACTTATGAAGATAATGTCGGTTTTGATTATCGGATAACAGCTGGAAAAGTACACGAAATCTTAGATAAAGCATTGAATGTCGCTCCAGGATTAGAAAATAGCACTGTAATTGAAACAAGAGTTGGATTTAGGCCATTTACTCCTGGATCCCTCCCAATTGTTGGTCCACTACATCAAATTAAAGGTGTATACTTAGCTAATGGGTTAGGTGGAACAGGGTTAACAATGGGTCCATTTGTTGGTCAGCAACTTGCGAAACTAGTACTGGGCGAACCACTGGATATCGAGCTCGAAAATTATGATGTATCTAAAGTGATAGCTTCACAATAATGATTGAAGAGGTGCTAGGATGAAAGGTTCACACATTGTCTTTATTATCATTATCGTTATATTATTAACAGGGTTATTTACTTGGCTATGGTTACAAAACTTTACACAAAATGAGGAGTCAATCTCTTATATCTTTTCCATAGTCAATTAATATGAGCAAATAAAAAACCTTAAGGAAAACAGATGTGTTCTCCTTAAGGTTTTTTATTTATTTTGTTGGCGCTAACTCTATTGCTTGATGAAGTGCTTCTAACATACTTCTTTCATCTACAATCCCTTTTCCAGCAATATCAAACGCTGTTCCATGGTCAACACTTGTACGAATAATTGGCAATCCTACGGTTATATTTACCCCAGCTTCCAATCCCAATACTTTAATCGGGCCATGCCCTTGATCATGATACATCGCTACAACAATATCAAAATCTCCACGTTGCGCTCGGAAAAATAAAGTATCCGCAGGTAAAGGACCCTCTACATTTATTCCTTCTTTTTCTGCCTGTTTAATAGCCGGAATTATTTTTTCTTCTTCTTCACCGTTACCAAACAATCCATTCTCTCCAGCATGTGGATTGATACCACAAACCCCAATTTTAGGGTTTTTAATACCTGAATTTGATAGTGTTTCATGCGCTAATTGAATTACTTTATGCACACGTTCTGGCTTAATCATCTGTATCGCTTGAAGAAGACCAACATGTGTCGTAACATGAATAACCTTTAATTTAGGCGAGGATAGCATCATAGAAAATTCTTCTGTATTTGTTAATTCAGCAAGAATCTCTGTATGCCCAGGGTACATATGGCCCCCTTTTTGTAATGCTTCTTTATTTAAAGGAGCTGTACAAATCGCTTGAATTTTTCCTTCATTCGCAAGATCTATTGCCATACGTAAATATTCAAAAGCCGCATTTCCCGATACAGGGGAAACTTCTCCATATGCCAAGTCTTCTGGAAGTATATCTAAATCAATACAAGTAATTTTCCCAAAAGTAGTATCCGTAAGTTCTTCTTCTTTAGTTTTTTTGTCAAAAGATACTTCTACACCCAGTATTTTTGCAGCTCGCTCTAGCATCTTTGTATCACCTATTACGATTGGATGAGCTTGTTCATATATCTCGCGATTACGTAAACTTTTGATGATAATTTCTGGTCCTACCCCTGCTGCATCTCCCATAGTTATTCCAATAATTGGTTTCTTACTCATTGACAATTTCTCCTTTCAGGTGGAGCATTGCTTTATAAATAGAATCTTCTTTCCCAAATGCTCCCGCTTTGGTAACAACTAAACTTTCACTAGTACCTATTAAAGATCCTAACGGTATGCCTGGCTCTAGTTGTTTGATTAAATGTATACCGATTGCACCTAAATACTGTGCAGTTGCTTTTGCTGTATCTCCACCAGTTAAAACAAACCGATCTATCCTAGGAAATTCTTCTTTTATAGTAGATACTATATCAGCGATTTTCTCGGATATAGTTTCTCCAATTTGATTTTTAGATAATCCTAGATCCCTTCCAATTTCTTGGACATCTTTACGAACCCCTTCATTAGAAGGGACATATAAGACTACATCTTTATCATCTTTAAATCCAGCTAAACATCTCTTTATATAAGTTGTTTTATATGCATTCCAGTCATGCTGAAACATTTTTAATGGGTTTAATTCAACAGCAATCACTCCATTTTGTTTCATTGCATACTGTACTTGTTTTTGTGTCATTTGTGATAAACTTCCACAAACCGTCATTGTTATATTCGAATTCGTATAGGTAGTTACTTGTTTTTCTTTTTCCAAGTGTAGTACTTCTGGAACAACTTCTGCTAGACCAGCAGATCCAGCCCATACAACTTTTTGATTAGTAGATGCAATTCGAGAAGCAATTGTTCTTAAGTCTTCTTCTGTTTCTGCATCAAAAACTACCATTTTTATATTTTCTCTTTGATAGGAGTCAAGTTTGTTTAATAGTATAACTTCGTCTTCATACTCTCTTTTCGTGATCACCCCAACTTCTTCACCTATCTGATTTTTTATCAAAGTTGGAATATGTGATTCTGTTACGGGATGTTTTGGATCTTTCGATATTTCAGTCTCAGAAATCAACACATCATAGACATAGTGATAACCATTTTTAGTGACACGTCCCATACTTGGGAAAGCTGGTGCAATTAAAACTAAATCTGCATCTAATTCAAACTCCATCACTTTTAACTCATATCCGATATGACCACGTAAAGTAGAATCCATTTTCTTATAGACATGCTGATAACCTAATTTATTTATAAAATTTGTAGCTTGTGAGGTAATTGAGATCGCATCTGCTTTATTAAGTGCTCGTGAATTGGTATCAATTACTAATCCTTCACTCAAGAACTCTATTTCTTCTGGAATTTCAAATAATACTGAAGTATCCATTCCTTTTTCAGTCAATTGTACTCCACTATCATTTGCTCCGGTCAAATCATCCGCTATAATTGCAATCTGTTTTGCCATGTTGTACCACCCACTTTATTTTAACCATTTTAATTCTTATTATCTTGAACTACGTAGTCATCTGGAACGTTTACACCTTTTTTCTCTAAACGTTTAACAAGAAAACCGATATAAATTGGTAGTAAAATTGCTGTTGTTACTACTGCTGCCGCCACTTGAACCGTTGCTAATTCCACATTTGCTGCAAATGCCGGACTTGCCGCAGCTATAGCAGCTGGAGTCGCTACTGCATTACCAGCAGTTGAACCTTCAGCAGCACCAACAATTGGATTCCATTTCATTGCTTTAAATACAAAGTATCCAACTGTACCAGTAAAGAATACGGTTAGTAATCCTAATATGATTCCACCTAGTCCACCTTCAATAATACTTGAGAAATCAATTCCCATACCTAATGCAAATGCAAAGAAAGGAATTAATACTGAACTTCCTGTACTAAAGAAATTTCTTAAATCTTCATCTAAATTACCAAGTACCATACCAACTACAATAGGTAATAATACTGATATAAAGGAAGTAAATGAAAACATTCCTTCTACAAAGCCCATTGCTCCAAAAATGGATAATGCAATCATTGTTAGAAAAGGACCATCATTTAATGCTAAAAGTGAATACGCAGCACGGTCTGTTTTATCCCCATATTGTCCAACAAGTGCCACATACAATCCACCATTACTATTTGTCATGGCCGCAATAATTGCAATAGGTGCTAATCCAAGAAATAACCCATTATCACCCATCATCATAAATGCAATTAATCCAATGACTGCACCTGCAAACCATTTGGTCACAAGCAGTGTTGCCCCTTTTCCTAAACTAACACCTACATTACGTAAATTAATTTGTGCACCGGTAAATAAAAGAAATAGTGCTATTAACGTACTTGCTCCATCTACAAACAAGGCTTGTGTGAAATTTCCAATACGAAGTAAATCTGGAGCTAATGTATTAATTGTTGCAGCAAGTAACAACGGTACTACCATCATACCTCCTGGAATTCGTTCAATCGTAGCTTTAATTTTCATATCAATTCCCCCTCAATTATACAGATTGTTTATTTTTTAAACAAATCTTTTTGATATCTAAAGCGTTTTCAATAAATATATTACAACTAATAGAATTATTTTGCAACATATTTTTTAAAATAATATTAAAATATCATTTCCATATAGAAAAATTGTTTTATAATGCAACAAAAAGAGAGCCCACTATGTAGCCTCTCTTTATTATTAAGTATTATTTAGTTTTCTCCAAAGTGTCGTACGATTAATCCCTAATCGTTTTGCTGTTTTGGTTTGATTTCTATTTTCTTCTTCATAGACTTTACGAATAATTTGTTGTTCTATTTCTTCTAAAGTACCTTTTATTGAAATAAGATTATCTCGATTCATAAACTCATTCTTTTTTTGTTTATCTTTTCTTACTGATAGCTCATGAATATGATCTTCATTGATATAATACCCTGTTGCTTTTATACTTAATTCTTTTACCCTACTCTTCAATTCTCCTAGATTTCCGTTCCATTCAAACTCTTTTAACATATCGATTGACGTTTTTCTTATACCTAGCGTCTCATTTCCACTGTGCGTATGAAATTCCGATAAGAAATAAGAGATAAATGCAGCTATATCTTCTTTTCGTTCTCTTAATGGCTTAGTATAGAATGATAGTGCAGAAATTAAATGGTATAAGTCCGAATTAAAAAGCTGATCCTGAAGCATAGATTCTAAATTCTGCTCTGATAATGAAATGATTTGAAAACTATTTGGTGTGTTTTGAACAAGATTACATAATTGTTCTTGTTCCTGAAGAGGGAGATGATCTATTTTTCTAAAGATAATGGTACCTTGTTGTATCATTTGTACTTTTTCAACCAAATTTTGTATGCATTCTTGGTTGATTGAGCTGCAATCTACAACAAGCATCGGATTATCTTGTCCAAATTTGGTAAAATGTATAGCTTTTGCGATAGTCATTTTACCAGTTGCTTGTTCTCCACTTATAAGAATACTCTCATTCGCTTTGGCGAATTGATTAACCGTCTCTCTTACCGTTTCCGAATAAGGACTATCCCCTATAATAGGAATATGAATTACTCTACTAATCATCACAACGGAACTTATATTTTCAATCCTCTTGAGCGCTTGTACATAAATTCCGATTAATGAATCATCTTGTTTAATAGGAAAGATTTGCATATCAATGTTATATTTCTGAGTTTCAATTGATTCCCAATAAGGCTTCTTTTCTTTTAAAACTTTTAACACTAACTGATTTATCTGCTTGTATTCAATAATTTCATTTGTTATTTCATCGTATTCACTAGAGAGGTTGGAGAATTCTATTTCACAATCTTTATTTACCAAGAAAATATTGGGTGGAATTGATTGAAGAATCCGATGATAGCGAGATACTCTAGCATGCGCTCGTTTTAATAATTGATATTGTCTTCTTCCTTCATCAAAAGCATCAAGAATAGCTTCTTTACCAGAAGTGATTAAAATACCTCGAATCCCTAATTTTTGAGCTTCTTCTACGGTGACAACATCTCCAATAACGATGTTATAACCAAGTCTTTTTAGTTCTTCTAATTGGGAACGAACTTGATTTCGGTGGCTTATCGTAAACATTTCAATCTCATATTCTAAGATACTACTCAAGGTCTTCGCACCTCGACATATATTCTCAAAACCTACAAGCGCAACACGATGGTGAGTATCTTGAATCAAAGTAAACACACGTAGCATATCATACCCGCTAATATCTATGTGAATAACCGGTATTGAAACTTTTTCTTGAATCATAGCTGCGGTACCACCACGGCTAATAATCAAATCATACCCTTGATCTTCAACACTATTAGCCAATTGAAGCGCGTCTTCTAAGTTAGCGACTTCAATATCAACATGGAAATCATCAGGTAGTTTAATTTGTTTTACAGATTCCGCCATACCAGAATATGGGGCGATTAACATTGTCTTAATCATTCTCACACCTACTTATGTTGCATTTTTCAACAATACTATTATGCCATATTTTTATTCACTCTTGCAAATGGTTAAGCAATAATTAATTCTAAAGAGGTTGAGACATAAATTCTATTCCGTTAACCAATTATTGTTCGACTTTTTAGTAAACTGTTTTGTTATGTGTCAATTACTTTGTAATAATTCTTAAGATATATGTTTGTTTCTCTTTAAACGATTACTTCTTTTATAATCCATTTTCACTACGAGTGCTCCTAACTTTAAATAGGTCCACTGAAATATCGGGCTCTGTATAAACGTAAAAATAAATGTAAAAATAAATACTGGCCCTCCAAATAGTAAGCCAATTACTAAAACAGTACATTCTGTAATAATTCTTACTCTGCCGATTGGAGCACCTAATTTATCTGACAAAGATAACATAAAACCATCTCTAGGACCTGATCCAACTCCTGCAGCATTGTACATTCCACCACCAAAGCCCATAATAACAATTCCAAGCAATATAAATACAATATCAATCCAAGTGTGAGTTGCGGTTGGTAGAATACCAGACCAATGATAAAAATCTACAAAAGCTCCTACCAGGACAGCGTTAAAGAACGTACCAACTTTTATGTATGTTCGATCCAAACAAAAAGAAATAATAATTAATATACTGGAAATTATAATATTCCATGACCCAATTGTCAGTCCGAATTTATCAAAAAAAGCTACGTTGAGCACATCCCAAGGGTGAATTCCAAGATGTTGCATATTAATTGTTAATGCAATCCCCAAACTAAACACCATGATACCAACAATAAAAAACAGCCATCTAAATGCATAGTTCAACGCTAACTACCTTCTTTCAAACATCAAAATTTTTCAAAAAAAACGAATATAGATAGTATACGCTTTTTAAATCATTGGGGAAAGAGCATTTTATTTATTCTTTAGAAATAGTAATTTGTTCTGCACTCGCATAACTTTAATCTGTTTATCCATTTTTCTATATTCGGCCCCTCCTACCTATGTATTCCACATCGAGGAGCTATCTTATCATTACTCCATTTATCATATAAAAGAGTTTGATATAATTCATACGCCCTTTGTCCATAAACCTTTCTATCTCCATAAACAAAATATGGAGGTAATGGTTCAACCGAGTATAAATTTTTATATTCCTCAATAGTTTGACCTAATTTGAATAATTGAGAACGGAATTCTATATTACGTATACCTCCACGTAATATATGTTCATCATTACATGCTTGTAAATACCTCCATGTATCAGATAAGTAAGGCGAACCGTTATTAAATACATGTTTTACAATAGGATGTTGAAGATATTTTGTATTACCTTCAATAATTTGCAATTCAGCTAAACAAACTCGAATAATCTGATATATCTCCAATACTTGTTTAGACAACCTCCTATTATCAAGAAATTGAGCAGATATTTGATGATTAGCACTTACTCTAAACAACTGCATTACTCGAACCCCTTTTAATCATATTTCAATTGCTTGTTCTTCCGATGCTACAGTCCTGATGTATAATGTTCATTACTTTTCCTGAATTGGGTTATTTTAAGTTTCTTCTTTCTGAGTTTTTGGGATTGTTTACATTGTAACCGAAAGATATTAAAATGACTCTTTTCTTTATACATTTATATTGACTTAATGTTTCTCAAGTCTTTTTAAAATCGGTCTGATTTATTCACCACTTTTTCCAATTTTTTAAGCTTTTTTGGGTTTTAGAACTGGTCTATTCACTACTTTATTGAATTTTCATCCCCTTTGGATTTTAGATCAAACTTTTATCGGCATGCTTTGGCTAACCTCATTGTTTCAAAGTGAATATTATTCACTTTACATGCAGGAAAATTTAATAAAACAAAAAAATATCCCCACCTACAAAAGGGTGGAGATTTACAATTATCTATAACACTTTATTTAGAAATTCTTTTGTTCTTTCGGAACTAGGGTTGGTAAATATCTTATCTGGGATATTTTCCTCCATGATAATCCCTTCGTCCATAAACAATACTCGATCCGCTACTTCCTTGGCAAAGCCCATTTCGTGAGTTACCACTACCATCGTCATACCCTCTTTTGCCAATTGCTTCATCACTTCTAATACTTCCCCCACTAATTCTGGATCAAGGGCTGAAGTAGGCTCATCAAATAACATAAGCTTTGGTTCCATTGCTAATGCTCTTGCAATTGCAACACGTTGTTGTTGGCCACCAGATAATTGGGCTGGATATTGATTTGCTTTATCTGAGAGACCAACTTTTGCCAACAATGTTTCCCCACGTTTTTTTGCTTCATCACTTGTAATTTTTCTTACTTTTTGTGGGGCTAACATTACATTTTGTATTACTGTTTTATGTGGGAATAAATTAAATTGCTGAAATACCATTCCAACTTCTGTACGCACAGTATTAATATCTGTTTTTTTATCGGTTAAATCATGACCATCGATAACCACTTTACCGCTCGAAACATCTTCTAGGAGGTTTAAGCAACGTAAAAAAGTACTTTTTCCTGATCCACTAGGGCCTATGACACATACAACTTCTGTCTCTTTAACTTCACAATTTATGCCTTTTAACACTTCATTTTTTCCAAATCGTTTGTGTAGATCATTTACAGTTATCATTAGTAATTCAACCTTCTTTCAATTAATCTTAAGATCAACGATAGTGTTAATGTAATTGCAAGATAGAATAATGCTACAGCAGTATATATTTCTACCGCAATAAATTGGTTGGAAACTATTAATCTACCTTGGAACATTATCTCTGGCACTAGGATTACAGACAAAAGTGATGTATCTTTGATACTGATGATAAATTGATTTCCTAGTGGAGGAATCATACGTTTAAAAGCCTGTGGCCAAATAATATACCTCATAGTTTGATTCTTAGTAAGCCCCAGTGAACGCCCCGCTTCGATTTGACCTTTATCTATTGATTCTACTGATCCACGAACAACTTCCGCTATATACGCACCTGAATTAATTGCGATAACAATAATCCCAGCTACAATGGGATCAAAATTATATTGAATAATAATTGGTAATGCAAAGAATATCCATATTGCTTGTACAAGTACAGGAGTACCTCTTACTACCTCTACATAGATAGACGCCAATACAAATATAAATTTATTTTTAGAGATTCGCCCAAGTCCAAATATTGCTCCAAGAACAAAACCAATGAGTAAACCAATAATAGAAATTAAAAGTGTGTAATACAATCCTTTCCCTAGCTCAGGCATAAATTCAAAGACACGAAACCAATCAAATTCTAACAATCTTCCAATAGCATCCATTCTTTCACCTCATTAAATAAAATAAGGCTTATCTTCTTGTGATAAGCCTTATAAGCTTTTAAATTTTATATAGCATACCTCAACTTAATGTTGACTAAAATTATTCTGCTGAACCAAACCACTTATTATAAATTTCATCATACGTACCATTTTCTTTTAATGTTGCTAGCGCATCGTTAATGGCAGCAACTAAGTCTTCATTTCCTTTTGCAATGGCAATACCATAATTTTCAGCTTGATATAAGTCCCCAACTGATTTTAAACCATCTCCAGTTGTAGAAATGTAATAGTCTACATTTGGTGCATCGTACATCACTGCATCGGCGCTTCCATTTTCGACCGCTAAGTAAACCTGATCCAGTTGTTCGAATTGATTAATGGTCGCATCTCCAAGATTTTCTTCAAGAAAATCTGCACTTGTAGAACCCATACGAGTAGCAACCGTTTTACCTTCTAAATCTTCTATACTATTAATATCTTCATTATCTGCTGATACCCCAATTTTCAGACCAGATTCATAGTAAGGTTCACTGTAATCAATAACTTGTTTACGCTCCTCAGTAATACTTATTCCAGCAATAGCAATATCAAATTGTTGTGTTTGAAGTCCAGGGATAATTCCATCAAAATTCGTTGTTTGTATTTCTCCACCTTCAATTTCAAAACCTGCTTCATCTGCAATAGCTTTAATTAGTTCGATATCAAATCCTGTTAATTCCCCATCTTCTACAAACTCAAAAGGAACAAAAGAATTATCACTAACTACTGTATAAGAATCTTCTAAATCATATGAAGCCTCATCGTTAGCATTATCTTCTCCTTCACCTGATGCTGAATCCTCTTCGCTAGTTCCGCAAGCCACAAGAATTATTAAAAACGCCGACACCATAATCAGCAAACTCCACTTATTCTTTTTCATTATTTCTGCCCCCTAAATAGATTCTACAAAACTGACATATTTAATGGTATCAAATATTTTCATATTACGAAATTTCTCTTTTACCTTATATTTCAGAAAAATATATTAAATATATTTCTATCATTTAAAAAATAACCTAAATGCTTATATAAGGTACGAAATAATCGTATATGCTCGATTTTTCGGAATTCTTCATCAAAAATATGCTAATATTTACCAATTATTAATGTTTCTTCACATGCTCAATAGAAAAATAGACATCGTTTAGTTACAATAACAGTAATATTTCTTGTGTATTTGAAGTTGAGTTGATGGAAATATGGTACTCAAGTTACGGGTCAAATTTATGTAAACTCAATCAACCACCGGCCGTATGTATCGAATCACAGAAGAACAATTTTTAGAAGTGGTTGCACAAGAAAATCAGTTGAAAGATATTTATATCGATTTAAATAAAGTGAGGAAACAAGGTTTTGCTGATTTAGACTTAGGCTGGTATGATCGTATTATCTATTTAGGAGAAGAAGATCTCACTCCTATCTTTACATTTACAAATAGTAATGGAATAACAGAAATGGAGAGACATACCGCTTCCATTCCTTATCGAAACATTCTCCATAAAGGATTATCTGAATTGGGTTTGAACAAAATAGAGATAATAAGCTATTTAAATGATAGTTACTATAGCATAAAATGATACTCCATGCAGTAGGGTTTTCGCTTCCTTACTGCAGGTTAATACCACAAGGGCATGAGCTAAAGGCCCTTGACAGAAAGAATCGAACATTTATAAGCAGTTTATCTCCCACTTATCCACTAAAGGTTTAGCATCAGAGTCTTGAAGTGGAGGTATTATTGCTCGTTATATGCCGAATAAATCAGGAGGAACAATATGAATAAAGAAATAACCTTGCAGCAATGGAAATCTTTTGTAGAACAAAAAATAAACAAGAAGTTAATTATCAAAATGCTCTGGAATGAGCGAGAAAAAATGACGTTGCTTCTTGTGCCAAATATGAAAATAAATTCTGTTATACATGATGACAATGAAGGATATTTGTTTTACGATATGGCTGGAAAACATGTAAACTACCCTATCCCTTCCATATTGCCAGACAACCTCTTCATAGATGGTAAAATTAATTTGGCTCATATAAAATCAGGATATATCCAAATTAATCAAGAACCACTTTCAAAAAAGGATATTCAATTATTAGAAAATAAATAAAGATGCTAGGACATAATTATAGGTGAATTAATTTAATAATTGCTAAGTTTAATTAAAAAAAAAGCATTTTATTAATAATTAAATTTAACGTTCGGATTGTTATTGCTATAACTTGACTTTGATTGTAATGAAGACGGCGCTCCTGCAGGAACAGCACGATCCACTTGAAAAGGGCTTTTCTTTTCAAGTTAGCTAAAAACCCGTGCCTGCGGAAAGCGTCCGTCTGTAATGAAAATCAAAACAGCCAACATTCGGATTTCACATAAAATATCTTATTATGAAATTGATTTAGGTTTTTCTTTTGATTAAACCCTATTGTCCCAGCGTCTGATTATTTATCTTTTATTTATTTTCTAGCATTTTATTTACTTTATCTTGATTATTATCAATCCATTCTTGTGCAACTTCACGCTCATCTGCACCGTCTTCAATTTTTGTAATCATCTCTTCCACATCGTCAATAGAAATACTCCAATTCTTTAAAAATGCATAGACATCTGGTGCTTTATCTTTCAAACCATTATTAGCAAGTACATTTACAGTTGATGGTGTAAATACCTCATAGTCATCTTCTAGTACTTTGATATCAAACTTATTGAACATAGAGTGTGGTCTCCAGCCATAGAATATTACTGGCTCATCACTCGATATTTTTCGTTGTGCTTGAGCTAGCATTCCACCTTCTGAAGATGGAACTAACTCTACGTCTAAATCTGCTTCTTCAATTAAGTCGCGCATCATTTCTGTTGCTCCTGCGCCCTCTTCGATACCATAAATCTTATTACCAAATTGATCTTCTTTTCCTTTTAGGTCACTTACTTTATTTATTCCCTGTAAACTAGCAGGGATTGTTAAACCAGTATTTGCATTATCATAACTTGTAGTTACTTTTTCAATAGAATCTGAATATTTTTCCATTTGATTTTCATGTGCAGGCATCCATGAATCCATATAAGCATCTAAATCACCTCTTGAAAGACCTACAAAGGTCGAGCTCACATCTGCCTGTGTTTCTTTAACTTCATAACCCATGTCTTCAATAATAATACGTGCAATTTTTGTCGGTGGAACTGTACTTGTCCATGGTGTGACAGCTAAATTAATTGTCCCTTTACTTTCACTCGTATTTGTTGATTCTTCATCCCCAGACCCACAAGCTGCTAGAAATATTAATGTTAATAGTGATAAAACAATAGTAAACTTCTTCATGATGTTATAACAATCCTTTCTTTGACTATTTTCCTTTACCAATTCCTTGTGTAATTCGATCGAGAACAATTGCTAAGACAACGATTCCAAGACCGGCTACCAGACCTAATCCAATATTCACTTGAGAAATAGCTGTTAATACAGATGCACCTAACCCTGGTGCCCCAATCATAGAAGCAACTACAGCCATTGACAGGGAAAGCATAATTGTTTGATTTACTCCTGCCATAATACTTGGTATTGCTAATGGAATTTGGACTTTATATAAAAGTTGCTTATTTGTTGAGCCAAATGCTCGGGAAGCTTCAATAATCTCTTTTGGTACACTTCGGATACCTAAATTAGTCATACGAACGGCTGGGGGTGCGGCAAAAATAAATGTTGCCATCACTGCCGGGACTCCACCTAACCCAAATAATAGAACTGCAGGAATTAAGTAAACAAAACTAGGTAAAGTTTGCATGAAATCTAGTATTGGCCGAACGATTCGTTGTACTCCATCATTCATGGCACTTAATATTCCTACAGGTATACCTATAACGAGGGAAACAAGAGTAGCTACAATAATGATCGCAAGTGTCTGCATAGCTCCTTCCCACATATCCACAGAACCAATAAATAAAAATCCTATTATGGTAAAAACGGATAACCCGATACCAGATACCTTCCAAGCTATTAATGCTAGAATGATAGTAAATAGTTCTGCTGGTATCATTAATAATAAATCTGTAACTCCACTAATAAATATGTTAAATACTTCACTAATGACGTTGAATATACCACTAAACGTTGGAAGAAACCATCCATTAACGAATTCATTCATCCATTGCTCTAATGGTAAAAAGAAATAATCCATTATTCATTCACCTCCGAGTTTTCCTTCCCTAGAACTAAACCTGATAGAATGGATACTCGTGAAACAATTCCTACTAATTTGTCTTCTTCAACAACGGCAATTGGGTATTTTGTATCCGCAGCTATTCCAATTAAATCATTTAAAGGAGTACTTGGAGTTGTTTGAAAAATTTCTGTTTGTAAAACATTTTCCATCGAAATGTCTTCTTTATAGGAACGAATTGCATCGTCAATGGTTAATAAGCCTTTATAATGATCTTGACGATCGACAACGAAAATACTGGAGGCACCTACTTCTTCCATTTTTCTAACAGCCATTCGTGGACCGTCTTTATACGTAGTCAATACTTCTGGTTTTCGCATAACCGTTCCTGCATCCAAGACTTTTGAACGATCAACATCTTTCACAAAATTACTCACGTATTCATTTGCAGGATTCTCAAGAATTTCTTCAGAAGTGCCGACTTGGACAATTTCGCCATCTTTCATAATTGCAATTCGGTCACCTAATTTCAATGCTTCGTCTAAATCATGTGTAATAAAAAGAATAGTTTTATTTAATGTATTTTGAAGTTTTAATAACTCGTCTTGCATTTCTTTTCTAATAAGGGGATCTAGTGCGCTAAAAGCCTCATCCATTAGTAATATATCAGTATCATTAGCTAATGCTCTTGCGAGGCCAACTCGTTGCTGCATCCCACCACTCAGTTCGTTCGGATAGCTATTTTCATAGCCTTTTAAACCGACATCTTCAATTGATTTGTACGCTTTCTTCTTTCTATCTTCTTTAGACACACCTTGAATTTCAAGACCATAAGATACATTATTGATAACTGTTCGATGGGGAAATAAGCCAAAGTTTTGAAATACCATTCCAAGCTTATTTCTTCTTGTCTCGATTAGCTGTTCTTTGTTCATCTTCGTGATGTCATCTCCATCAATATTAACGGAGCCATTAGTCGGTTCAATTAATCGATTAATTAACCGAATTAAGGTAGATTTACCACTACCGGAAAGTCCCATTATCACGAAGAATTCACCACTTTTCACATCAAAAGATACATTATTTACACCGACTGTATTACCGGATTTCTTTAGAATTTCATCTTTTGTGTAGCCCTCTTCAAGTAGTTGTAATCCTTTTTTTGAATGAGAGCCAAAAATCTTCGTTAATTGATTTACTTCAATCTTATTCATGTATACTCTCCTTCAAATTTTTACAATAAATCATTATTTTTTCTTTATTCCTATTACTCTTCCAGCTTGTTTTGGTTTCTCTTTCAATTGATGATTCTTCCAAACATGATTAATATTGTCATTTACATGAGGTAGAAATGGTGCTGGTTTCCCTATTTCCTGATCCATGCCCATTAGCATTTGCTCACTTGTTGCAATAACAACTTCGTTTGTATTTTTCATCGTAAAAAATACATGTAATCGTTTGGAATCTACATCCAACAATTGCAAATTCACGTGAAGTTCTTCACCTAAATGAGCTTCATTTAAATAGCAAAGATGCGTTTCCAATGTAAAGAGCGTATATTTTTCATTCTCGATGACTTCTTTAGTCAGGCCAAAAAACTCCATCAAAGAATCCACGGCACAACTGAAAACAGAAGCATATGCGGCATCATTCATATGACCGTTATAATCTACCCATTCTTGTATTACTTCTGATTTGAAACTAAAAGTTGTATTCATCTTATTCATTTCACCTCTTATGGCCAATAATCTTCGACAAGATCAATAAGTTTTACTAAAAATTCATTTCTTCTTCTCTCTAACTCTTTTACAGAGCGATCATTAGCATGTGTTTCACAACCTTGAATCACACGTTCTTTTAATTCATCTGTTAATTCTGGTGCTTCTAGTTTGGTCCAAGGTAACTTTAATGCTGGCCCGAATTGTTCTAACATATGTCTCATGCCTTCATTTCCACCAGCTAAATGGAACGTCATAAATGGTCCCATTTGCGCCCAACGTAAACCAGCTCCATAAGTAACTGCTTTATCTACTTCTTCTGTTGTCGCAATACCATCATTCACCAGGTGCAATGCCTCACGCCAAAGGGCCTCCATTAAACGATCTGCTACAAACCCTTCAATTTCTTTTTCAATGACCATTGGTTTCATTTGTAAAGATTCATAATAAGCCAATGCTTTATCCTTAATTTCTTTTGTCGTAGCTTCACCGCCAACAATTTCTACGAGTGGAAGTAGGTAGACTGGATTGAAAGGATGAGCTACTATTAAACGTTCCGGATGATTTAAGTCTATTTGTAAATCCGTTGGCTTAATGCCAGAAGTACTGGATCCAATAATAGTATTCGAATGTGCAAAACGATCAATTTCTTTGAGTACACCGTGTTTTAATTCATAACGCTCTGGTACACTTTCTTGAATTAAATGTGCATCTTTGACAGCTTCTTCTATACTATCTACAAATGTAAGAGAATCTCTAGATGCACCTTCTTTTAGCCCTAGTTGTTCTACTGATTCCCAAGCATTTTCGATTGTTTGCATTGTTCTCTCTTTTGCACCATGGGCAGGATCATAAGCTACAACTTCGCACCCGTTTGCAAGAAAACGAGTAATCCATCCATTACCAATCACTCCTGTACCAATAACAGCTACTTTTTTCATTTTGGATCTCCCCTTTATTTACCTCTCAAGTTATAAGCCTCTCTTGCTTCTTGAGGGGTCATTATCTCTATATTATTTGCATGTAATTGATTTACCGCTTGATCTACTAAAGCTTCATTTGTTGCTAATACACCTTTTTTTAAATAAATGTTATCTTCTAAGCCAACTCTTACGTTTCCTCCAAGTTGGGCAGCCTGAGTTACCATTGGTAATTGATTTCGTCCAATACTAAATGCAGACCAATGTGCATTTTCAGGAATACGTCCTTTCATATACAACAACGTATCTAATTCAGCATCTGCTCCCCATGGAATTCCGAGACAAAATTGGAACATCGGATCATTATCAATTAATCCTTCTTTAATTAATTGATTTGCAAAATGAACATGTCCAGTATCGAAACATTCAAGTTCTGGTTTTACTCCACTCTTTTGCACAAGTACCGCCTGTTCACGCAGCCATTCAGTTGGGCTCATGTAGATCATGTCACCAAAGTTTGTAGACCCACAATCCAACGTACACAACTCTGGCAATAATTCTCCAATAGGTTCGTGTCGTTCTGATGGAATCTGGATATCTGTCCCATTTCCTCCTGCTGCTGGTGTATCTAAACTTGGAATGAAATCTCCTCCACCGCCAGAAGTAATATTAATTACTACATCTGTTTCAGAATCACGAATTCGATCTACGATTTCACGATAATGTTCTATATCATGACTGATTCCACCTGTTTTTGGGTCTCTTGCATGAACATGCGCCACAGTAGCACCTGCTTTAGCAGAAGCAATCGCAGATTCAGCAATATCCTTGGGTGTAACCGGAACATTATGATTTTTTTGAATAGTATCTCCTGCTCCTGTAACAGCAGCGGTTAACATCACTTTGCTAGTCATCTTATACCTCCTATAAATTTATAATAATTTATCTTTTATACTATACCGTTCAGACGGTTTATTTATCACAAGTGATACTATACCATCCAGACGGTTTTATATCAACAGCCTTTTTCATTTTTTTACATAGTTTGTCATTTTTATAAAATACTTCATTAAAAAAACTACCTAAAAATATAGGTAGTTTAATTACTATCTTTTTCTTTCTTTTCAGCTTTTATATATAAGTCTTGAATCCACTCATGGAGCCTTTTATATACTTCTTTCTTCTTTTCATCATCTATATTATAATGCTCCAAAAGTTCAGCTAACCAAATACCGTCTGCTGCTAGTCGTATGATCGTTGCATCGATTGGATCTAACCCATCATTTTCAATATTATTTTGCCATTTTTCATAAGCATCATGAAGTGGAGCCATCAATTTAGGATTAACCGCTTTTGCTGCTAATAGACCTGCATGCATATCTTTATTTGGATATCCTTGATTAAAAGTTACATTTAAGAAAGATCTCGTCCATTTTCCTCTTTCCAATGGATCTCTTTCAACATTATCACTTATTTTATGTTGATAATTTTGTGCTAAGTGTTCCACCATTCCTTTTACAAGAGCTTCTTTAGAAGGAAAGTGATATAACAACCCGCCTTTACTAATGCCCGCTTCTTTCGCTACAGCCTCTAATGTTAAATTAAAAATCCCTTTGTCACTTACGATTCCTGATGCTGCATTCAGGATTGTAATTTTACGTGATTGTTTTGACAATTTCATCATCCTCAGCACAATAAATATTTTACAATTAATTTCACTATACTACTCAGACGGTTTATTTTCAATATATTATTATCTAGGATTTTCTAATACTGAATAAATTATTACACAGTATTTTTTTGTAAATATCATTGTGTTGAGATAGAAAATTAAGGATATAATAAAAAATTAGTTTCATAAAACCTTAGGAATATATTTTTCAGTCGTAACTTATTCATCCCAGGTTTTGCACTTTTTCATTGCCAATGGAAATATCTTTACTGCCTCGTTTTGACCAATATGTTGCTAATAAAGGTCCTGAAATATTATGCCACACACTAAAAATCGCGCTCGGTACCGCCGCTACTGGTGTTGCCGCAAATGCTGTTAATGCTAGCGTTGACGCGAGACCAGAATTTTGCATACCTACTTCGATCGATATTGCTTTTTGTTCGGAAAAATTGAGTTTAAACAGTTTAGCAATAAGAAAACCTAGACATAAACCAATCAAATTATGTAGGACAACAACTCCAAAAATGAATAGACCAGATGTTGCTATTGCTTCGGTATTTATTGCAACAACCGCACTTGCTACAGCAACAATTCCAATTACAGATACAAGTGGTAGAACAGATACGCTTTTTTCCACTTGATTACGGAATAACATACGTACCCCGACACCCAATACAATCGGCAGTAATACTACCTGTATAATGGATATAAACATACTCGTAAATGAAACTGCCATCCATTCACTAGCTAATAACAACGTTAATGCAGGCGTCATAATTGGTGCAATTAACGTAGATATTGTTGTCACGGATACGGATAACGCGGTATTCCCTTTAGCTAAATATGTCATAACATTCGATGCAGTACCACCAGGGCAACATCCTACTAGAATGACTCCCACCGCAATTGCTGGAGGAAGTTGAAAAAGTACGGCTAACCCATATGCTGTAAATGGCATAATTGTATATTGCAAAATCACAGCAATCAATACACTCTTCGGAGCCTTTATTACTCCCTTGAAATCTTTTGGCGTAAGTGTCAACCCCATTCCAAACATAATGATTCCAAGAAGGAGCGAAATATGTGGAGCAATCCAAGAAAAACCACTCGGAAAGATGAAACTGATTACCCCAAATAATAGCACCCATATTGCAAAGGTGTTACCTGCGAAAGAACTCACTTTCTCTAAAGATTTCAAAACAACATCCTCCAATCTATTTGTATTCTCATTATAATAACAATAATCTGATAATAAAGTCTATACTATTTTAACAATTTAAAGAGGAAAAGGATTAAATGACTATTGAAATATCTAACATTCTCTCCCTCTTTATACATTCAACTTGTCAACCTGCTCAACTAGCTTGGAAAATTTATAATTTTTAATAGTTGTTGATTCAATTCATCAACTGGTGTTTCATAATTTTTTCGGTGCCATTGAATTAACAAACCAAGAATTGCGTTGGTTTGATAGCTTAATAAATAATCCTTATTTATATTAGTAATTGTTTTCAGCGGTTTTTCGATGGAATAAGACATCAACAAACGAATCCGGTCAAAAACGGAATAATAATACGTCATTGGAATACGTTCATTAAATACTATTTCATAAAAATTTTGATGTCTTTTCACATGATCAAATATTCTTATCATATTTGCATCTAGTTGATTAATATTGTCGTTCGTCTGTTTATATGGTTCATCATAAGAAATTTTTAAATCTTCTACTATTTCTTCAAAAGTTTGTTTAAATACTTCTTGAATATTTCCGTAATGCAAATAGAATGTTCCTCTATTTACATTAGCCTTACGACACAGTTCAGATACAGTAATATCTTCTAATGACTTTGATTTTAATAAAGAAAATAATGCCGTCCGGATGTTTTTTTCTGTCTTTATGATACGAAGATCTTTTTTCAATTTCTTCACAACCTTTTTATTGAACATGTTTATGACGAACTGTCGATTAACCAAAAACGATACTCTATTATAATAGAAAGCACCTCTATTTTACAGTATAATTTTTATTGAACAGATGTACAATAAATTTTAGGGGGAGATTGAAATGAAACTACAAAACAAAGTAGCTATCGTTACAGGTGCAGCGTCTGGTATGGGTAAAGCCATTGCTACTCTTTATGCTAGTGAAGGTGCAAAAGTAATTGTCGCTGACTTAAATGAAGAAGGCGCTCAAAGTGTTGTTGAAGAAATTACAAACAATAACGGAGTTGCAACTGCAATCAAAGTTAATATTGCTCAAAAAGAAGATATTGATAAGATGATTGATACTGCTGTTGAAACTTACGGTACATTAGATATTTTAGTAAATAATGCCGGAATTATGGATGGTTTTGAAGCAGTTGGTGATATTGAGGATGACCGTTGGGACCTCATTTTTGATATAAATACAAAAGGAGTTATGCGCGCAATGCGTAAAGCTATACCAATTTTCCTTGAGAAAGAAAGCGGTGTTATTGTAAATACCGCTTCTACTGGGGGATTAAATGGTGCGCATGCTGGTGCTGCATATGGCGCTTCTAAGCATGCTGTAATTGGATTAACCAAAAATACAGGATATATGTATGCAAACAGCGGCATTCGTTGTAATGCCATCGCTCCAGGGGGGGTTGCTACTAATATTACTTCCTCGTTAAAAGGATTCAATGAATTCGGTATGGGACGTACAAAAGCAGTTCAAGGTGTTATGCCACGTGTTGGACAACCAGAAGAGATTGCACAAGTGGCACTTTTCTTAGCATCTGATGATGCAAGCTTCGTTAACGGAACAGTTGTAACAGCAGATGGCGGTTGGACAGCTGCATTTTAATATAGTACCAACTTAAAACAAAAACAAAACCGAACTTTTCTCCGTTTAATGTTAAATTAACTGGATGCAAGTTCGGTTGTTTTTATCTGCACTAATTAATAAGTAAATTGATTCCACCTATCGTTGCTAAGACTAATATAAGTATAGTAAATACATTTTGCGGTATAAGCGGTAACACTTTCACTCCGATTATAGCTCCAAGTACGATAATCGGTGCCATTGTTAAATTAAATATTAATGATTCGGTAGTAATTAATCCTAAGTACATATAAAAAGGAAATTTAATCACATTAACTGAAAGGAAAAACCAAGCACCTGTCCCCACAAATTCTTTCTTTGGAAGCCCTTTTACAAGCAAGTATATCGTCATAATAGCACCAGCTGCATTACCAACCATTGTAGTAAAGCCACCAAGCACTCCCATTAAAATTGTAAATGTCAATGAAGTCGGTAGCATCTCATTAAATTTACTACCCAGCCTCTCTCTAACCACATTTAATGCTATCATGATTAAAACAATAATACCGATGATTGGTTTTAACTGTTCATCATTGACATACTGCAGTACAAAGAAGCCTGTCAAGATTCCAATTAACACCCAAGGTATCAAATTCGTTAGATACTTCCAAACTACATTTCTACGATAATATGTAACCGCAAATAAATCTCCAATTAATAACATAGGAAGTAATATACCTACTGATTCCCGTGCAGGAAATACAAACATAATTAAAGTTACAACTAAAATAACTAAATTGGGTAATCCAGACTTTGAAAATCCAACAAATAATGCACAGATAAGAACGATAAACCAATCTAATAATGAAAAATCAAACATAAATATGCCTCTTTTCTCGCTGTATCGAATTATATATACTATAGTTTACATTACTAACCTTATTTATCTCTAATTCAACTAATTTTCAGAAGGTCTTTTTCAGTTTTTATTGAAATATACTAATAGAAAATTAAAAATGTTGGAGGAGATAAAGATGGAAGATTTTTTTGTAGAGGTAGAAGAAAATGTAAAACTCTATGTCAGTGATAGTGGTGGTAAAGAGAATGTGCTTGTTTTTATCCCTGGGTTCACTTTTACATCCGAAGTGTTTCATCATCAAGTTAGTTTTTTTTCGAATAATTATCGTGTGATTGTTATCGATCCAAGAAGTCATGGAAAATCTACTAAGACTGCTCATGGCAATGATTACCTTACTCATGGAATGGATTTACACAAGGTTTTACAAAGCTTACGTTTAACGAATATCCATTTAGTTGGGTGGTCTTTTGGTTGTCTAACTGTATGGGAATACGTCAAACAGTTTGGAAGTGATAATATTAAATCTACCATACTCATAGATATGCCGCCTAAATCATTATCCGTAAATGAAAATGATTGGATCGAAGGAAGATTGGATGATATGGCTCATGTTTATCATGCCAGTTTACGAGATGAAAAAGGCCAAAAGGAATTTATTAAAAGTTACAGTGAAAATGTAATGATTCAGCGTAAACTAACCGAGAGTGAATTAGATTGGATTATTGATCAATCATTACTAACTCCTCCATATGTAGCTGCTAGCTTGTTTGCCTCTGGATTATTTTCTGATTATCGTACAGAAGCACGACAGCTTAGTTTAGAAATTCCTACTTTATTTGTGCTTGCAGAACATTGGTCCGATGTTGCAGAGCCTTATATGAAACAATTAGCTCCAACAGCAAAAATAGAAGTATTTGGTGGACATATGATGTTTTGGGAATATCCCGAGAAATTTAATGCGCTGGTGAAGAATTTCTTAGAATGAATACATTTCGTAATAATAGTAAAAATTACTCTTCAATTACTTCAACATAATAGGCATTCGTTCTCGCAGGTAAGGATTCCATTAACTTATCGCTATAGATACGCACTTTTTGATTTACTTTTACATTGTGAAACAAGTTGTTACCTTTGACATCTTGATGCTCCGAAACAATTATAAGCCCATTATGTTTGGAAAAAAGATGCCCTGTAACTCTATTGATAAAAGAAGTAGGTTCATCTGCAATCCATATTTTGTTTGTTAATCTTTTCGAGACGACGTAACCCTGAGCTGTAAAACTATACGCATCATCTACCTGTTCAACTTGGTGTTTTGAATCAAGATTTATAATAAATACATAGGATATTAACACGATTAATAACAAGCAAACTATTATCCTTCGATAAGATACAAGTTTATTCATCAAGTACTAACTCCTCTCATATCATAATTGCGTTTTCTTTTTAAAAGGATGCAAAATGGATAATAAAAAAACCAACAAACAAAGAAATCCATGGAATAAGATGAATAAAAATAATTTCTGGATATGAAATATGTTCTATCTTACGTTTATAAATATAAACCCCTAACAATACAACGCTAAGGAACCAAATAAGCAAAATGAAGAAATATTCAGGTGCCACAAATGTTTGATCTGTATAATTCTCAGCAATTGTTCCGCTAGCAAAAAATAACGTTATAGCAATAACAAGAAAACCGCAAATGATTAAATTAATAACGATCAATGCTATTTTCAACTATTCTCATACCTTTCATTTTATGGTGCAAAATCAATGATTCCAGTAATCAAGAAAATAAAAATCATCCAATAAATAATAAAGGATCCAGAAAGTATCAACGCAATAGTTGGAATTACATTCTTCTCTGACTTTTTCAATCTACCAAACATAGAAAGGATAAATACCTGCTGCAGTTAATGCCAAAGTAATATAATCTCCTGTTAAACTGCCTATGTTTGCAATTCTAGTAGGTTTCACAAATACGATTAAAAAACAGATGATACCTATTACAAGTGAAACGCAGCTACTGCTCCATTCTTCTTTTTAACCAATGTTTGATTCATTTTTAGTTCTCCCTATAATTATAATTAAACAAAAAACGGGGTTATGATGATGAAAAAGCGATCAATGTTTCTTTTCATTTTATTATTGCTCGGAGCATGCAATACATCAACAGAAAGTAACTCCTATCAAGGAATTATCAGAATTCATGATACTAATTATTATTTTGATGATGCAGAGAACTACACCCAATCTGTAAAAATTGGTGAAATCAAGGAGCAGACACCCCCTGATGTTGTACCCGTTAGACATTTACGTTCCAATACTGAAGCCAAAGGATCTGAAATTTATTCTACAGTAGAAAGCTCCAACCATATCATTGTAAAAAATAAAGTCACTGATGAAATATCTGTATACACCTCACAAGAAAAGAGGTTGACTTCAAAATAATTTATATTCAAAACTCTATGCAAAAAGGATGTGTTCTTTCATCTAAGCAATATTTAATTCTTTCTTTAAAATTAGGTAAAGTAACCATATCTAATGCTTCTTTAATAGAGAAGTAGCCTGTTTCTAAACTCTCTAGTGTAGTGGATGGATTCCCTCCTATTGGTTTGGCTAGAAATAAAGTGTTGGTAATCGAATGTTGAACATTTTGAAATACACCACAGAACTTTATTATTTCAACATCTACGCCAGATTCTTCTTTCGTTTCTCGAACAGCGGCTGCTTTCAATGATTCCCCTTCTTCAACTTGACCACCAGGCATCTCCCAACCTCTAATTGGACCTTTAATTAATAAGATTTCATCATTCTCATTAATGACAATCGTTGCTGCTGATATAAAATGTTTTGGGGCTGAATATTCCATTTAAACCCTTCCTCCTATACAAAAGTACTAATAACTTAAATACTTCTAGATTATTAATAGATATCCTGCTCTAATGATAATAAAACAAATAATTACATAATCAATACTCTAACAAAGAAATGAAAAAACCGATTGATAATTGGAATATAAAAAAATCATCCATATCACAAAACGGTTTATTTCACTTCTTTATAACTGTTTGGAGTCGCTTCAAAAAAACAAAGCTTTTTCCGGTAATGAGTGAACCACAATGACCTCTAATTAATACTAAATCCGATTACTTCTCATTTATCCAAACCAACATTTCTCCTGGTTTTCTATTACACCATGAATAGTATGGAATAGCTTTTACTTCGATCGGAGTGAGGTTCATTTTCGATTCCGCATATAAACAATCCTCTTGCCATAAAGAAGAATCTAAGCGATACGCCGTACCAAATAATTTTACTACCCCGCCTAATAACTCCGAATCAAATTCAGCATCAAGATAATTTTTATTAGTATCTACAAATATTTGCTGAAGATTTTCCCCATTATCTATCTCTTCTAAACAATATATAATTGGTCCTCGTTGTAAGGCAACCTTTCCAATATTTTGTCTAACTAGAGGATGGGCTTTCATTTGTTTAACAGACATAGGCAAAAGTAATTCAATACTATCTCCTTTTTTCCATGTTCGATTGATATAGACGTAGCCACCCTGTTCAATAGATTGTATGTCCATTTCTTCTCCGTTCACATTTAAAAAGGGGTTATCACACCATCCTGGTAAACGCAATGCAATAGTAAACTCACTTTGATAAGTAGGATTTATGAAAACCGAAACTTTTCCGTCCCACGGATAATCCGTTTTTTGTTCGATATCAACGATTTGGTTATTTACTTCTATAGAAGATTCATTCCCACAGTATAAATGTATAAATAACTGATCTTCCCTTTTTGAATAAATATAATGATGAATGGAAGAAATTAATCTTGCTAGATTCGGTGGACAACAAGCACAATTAAACCATTTTTGTCTAACTGGCTTAACATGATGATGACTGTGTCGTTCTGTTGCTTTCGGAAAAACTTCCAAAGGATTTACATAGAAAAAGCTCTTGCCATCCAATGACATTCCACTAATTGTACCATTATACAGTGCTTTCTCCATCACATCAGCGTACTTTCTATTAACATGTAAATCTAACATCCGTTTTGCCCAGAATACTAATGCAATCGATGCACACGTTTCCGTATAGGAAATGTCATTTGGTAAGTCATAATCAAATGAAAATGATTCACCAAACTCCTCTGAACCAACTCCACCTGTTATGTACATTTGTTGACTGGTAACATTATTCCATAATCTCTTACTAGCTTCTATTAATGATTCATCATTTGTTTTCAATGCGAGATCTGCCATGGCAGAATACATATAAATTGCTCTAACTGAATGGCCTACTGCCTTTTCCTGTCCACGTACTGGTTGATGAGCTTGATGATATTCATATTCTTTTGGATAAAAAAAGGCATTTTTATCATTTCTTGCCTCTTTTTCGATATCAAAGTAATGAGGTTGTCTGCCACGTTCGTCAATAAAATATTTACTCAAATTCAGATACTTCTCGATTCCTGTTACGTCATATAGCTTAACTAATGCTAGTTCTATTTCTTGATGACCCGGATAACCATGGATTTTACTATCTTCTTCCCCAAATGTATCTACAATATAATCCGCATATTTACACATTACATTTAAGAATTTATCTTTTCCTGTCACCCGATAATAAGTTACAGCTGCTTCTATCAAATGTCCGGCACAATAAAGTTCATGATTATCTCGAACATTCGTCCAGCGATTATTGGGTTCTGCTACGGTATAATAGGTGTTCAAGTATCCATCATCAAGTTGTGCTTTTTCCAATAGATTAATTAATTCATCAGCAGTTTCTTCTAATTTTTGATCGGGAAAATGTTCTAAACTGTAGGCTACAGCTTCTAGCCACTTTGCAACATCACTATCTTGAAACACCATCCCATAGAATTTACCTTCTGCTTCTCCTGCTGCAATTTTGAAATTTTTAATTGCTCTACTAGGTTCTGTATTAGGTATTCGATCATTTAATGCTTCCCACTGATACGGAATAACTTCTTCCTTTACTAATTGTAAATAATTATTCCAAAACGAATCCTTCATTGTAATTTTATCCAATGTTTACACTCCTAACGATTTAATAATAGAATTAAATACATGAAGGCCAAGAAGATTGTATAAATCCGCTCGGCCAAACATACTTATTTAATCGTTAATACTAAAACTGACTTCGATGGAAGCTCTACCTGTAGAGTATTTCCTTCTTGACTATAAGATGTAAATTTTTCTGGAACAACATTTTCAGGTTGTTCAAATGTGTTTTTCGCATTCATTTCATTTGCAGTTAATATGCGACCACTTATTTCTTTAACTTCTATCCCACGTAGATCTATATCAACCGGAGTTCTTGCATCTTTATCTAAATTACATAAACTTATATTGATCGTTCCATCTTGTGCTTTCGATGCTGTTGCGCTAACTGTAGGATAGGTTTGGTCATTTTCAATAATAGTATCCGTTCTCACATTTAATGAAAGTTTTTCAGCATTTTGATGGACCTTATACAGTTCAAATACATGGTAAGTAGGAGTTAAAATCATTTTATCTCCCTCTGTTAAGATCATTGCTTGAATAACATTTACCATTTGAGCAATATTTGCCATTTGAACCCGATCACAATGATCATGAAAAATATTGAAATGTACACCTGCCACTACCGCATCTCGAATGGTATTTTGTTGATAGAGAAATCCTGGATTTGTTCCTGGCTCTACATCATACCAGGCACCCCATTCATCAATAATCATTCCAATACGTTTTTCAGGGTCATATTTATCCATAATAGTTCCATGTTTTCTAATTAATTCTTCCATATACATCGTCTTTTGCATGGTAATATCCCATTCTTCTTCAGAAAAATCTACTGCCTGCCCTTTATTCTCAAAACCACCCGGATGCACATAGTAATGTAGGCTTAATCCATCCATTAGATGATGAGCTTCACGCATTAAAACTTCCGTCCAATGAAAATCATCTACGTTTGCTCCACCAGCAATTCGATAGATTTGATTGTCTCCATAATTTCTCACATAAGTTTGATACCGGCGATACAAGTCAGCATAATATTCTGGACGCATATTACCGCCACAGCCCCAATTTTCATTACCAACACCAAAATATGTCAGTTTCCACGGGTCTTCCTTCCCATTTTCTTTTCTCCAATTCGCCATTGGTGATTCCCCGTCAAACGTCATATATTCAACCCACTCGGACATTTCCTGAACACTTCCGCTTCCAACATTTCCACATATATAAGGTTCTGTTTCTAATAGGTCACATAACAACATAAACTCATGCGTTCCAAAGTGATTATTTTCTACAACTCCACCCCAGTGCGTATTAACCATTCTTTTCCTTTGTTCACGTGGTCCGACTCCGTCTTTCCAGTGATATTCATCCGCAAAACATCCACCAGGCCACCTAAGAACCGGAATATTTAATTTTTTCAAAGCATCTAGCACATCTTTCCTTATCCCTTTTATATTCGGAATGCTAGAATCTTCTCCAACCCATAGCCCTTCATAAATTCCTCTGCCTAAATGCTCAGCAAAATGTCCATATATATTTTTATTTATTTTTCCTTCTGTAATATCCGTATTTACGATTAGTTTATTACTCATGAATACACCTCTTTGTCGAATATTATTTGCTATTATTTTTTAGCTTAAGCTGCATTTGCCGATAGTCTTATAGCTTTATTTTTTGCTATATAAATAATAAAGACTAATAGATATATAACAAAACCTAAAATGTCCATACTTGCTAATTGAATAGCTGTCCATACACCAATCCAGATAAGGAATGTTTTTTGGATTGTATTATCTTTTAACTTTACTGCTATTAAAAAGTTAATAATAGCTCCTACAAAAACGAACAGTCCAAATGTCATAATTACTTTAGATATGTTATCTAACATACTCGCCCCCATAACTAATGACTCTGCTTCAGCACCTTCTAAAGCCACTTTCCCTTGTGCTTGGAACCAAGTATTATAGCTAAATATCGTTAATAATGATGTAATTAAATTCCATGTTGCACCAACAAACAATAATCTTCTTTCGGCTTTTCTACGCATGAGACGCCAACTCCTAACAGTCTAGAACCTATCCTTTTATACCTGAATTTAAATCAAGTGATTGAACAAAGTACTTTTGAGCGAAAAAGAATAACAAGACAGTTGGTATAATTGCTAATATCGCAGATCCCATCAATTGACCTATCATTCGATAGTTACCATATATATCTTGCAGTAATAGTAATCCAGCTGTGACTGGCATTTTTTCAACATCGGTATACACAATTACCGGCCATAAAAAGTCATTCCATGAGCCAACAAAGGAGAACAGTCCACATACAATTAAAATTGGCTTTATTGCTGGCAAAATAATTCTAGCGTAAATTTGAAAATCACTAGCACCATCTACACGAGCTGATTCATCCAGCTCTTTCGGTACATTTTTCATAAATTGCCTAACTAAAAATATATTCCCCATTCCTGCCAATCCTGGAACTATCATCGCCCAAGGTGTATTCACCCATCCTAATGTGTCAATAATTTTATAAGAAGGAATTAAATTAACTACATTCGGGAAGAAAGATATTGCTAATAAGGTAAAAAATAAAACATCTCTGCCTTTAAAATTCATTCTAGAGTAACCATAACCTGTAATTGAAATAACTATTACAACTAATAAAGTATGAGTAACTGCTATAAATACAGAGTTTCCTATCCATTGTAAAATTGGTGCTGATGATGTATCCGAAAAGATAGCAGCATAATTTTCCACTACCCAATTAACCGGAAGCATACGAAACCCTGCGGTAACCACTTCAGTTTGTGAACGAAAAGAAGTTGCAAAACCAAATATGAGTGGAATAAGCCAAATCACACTAACTACTATCAGAAATAGATAGGCTAAATACTTTGATATATTGTTTTTCATACCATCTACTCCCTTCATTTTTTAGTTATTAAGCTGTATTTCTATTCATCAAGTAGTATTGGAATGCTGAAATGACAAGGATGACTAAACCAAGCAGTACAGCCATTGCTGAGGCGATACCAGCTATGGACTCCCCATGGCTAAAGGCTAAATCTCGTATATACATCATAAGTACTGTTGTTCCTTGCCTGGGACCACCGTTCGTCATCATTAATGGTTGTGCAAAAACATTAAACGCACCTGCAGTTGTCATAACCATCGTATAAATCAATGGAAAACGAATGGATGGTAAGGTAATGCTAAAAAATTTCCTAATGGCTCCAGCTCCGTCAATATCTGCTGATTCATATAAATCCTTTGGCACCCCATTAATCGATGCTCGATAAATAATCATATTACCTCCGACACCTGCCCACACCGTAATTACGAATATAATTATCCATGCGTATGGTTGAGAAGATGCCCAAACCTCATCGGAGCCAAATAAATTATTAACAACACCCAATTGTTTATTAAATATTAATGACCAAATTAATGCTGCTGCGGAAATTGAGATAAGACCTGGTACATAAATAATCGTTTGAAAGAAATTCTTCATTTTTACACCTTTGTTCTCTAAAGCTACAGCAATTAATAATGGGATAACAATCATTAATGGAACACTGATTGCTACAAAGATAAGCGTGTTCTTCATACCATTCATAAATTGAGAATGAAAGGTTGAATCCGAATCAAATAATATAGTTTTATAATTATCCAACCCCACCCACACTGGATCTCCAATTAAATTCCAATTCGTAAACGAAGCATATATACCATATATGGACGGCAAAAGTATGAACACAATGAACAAAATGATATGAGGGCCGACAAAGAATATTGGTGATAGGTTGAATTTCTTTTTCATCTCTTTTCCTCCTCACCACATGCTTTCCATCCTATCCTCTATTCTTCTGACTCTTCTCCTGTATCTTCATAATTCTCCACATCTAACGTTCCTTCTTTCACTTTGTCGTCAACAAACTTCTGCATTTCTTCTAATCCTTGATCTATTTCCATTTCTCCATGTACGAGATCAGCAATGTACGTATCAATGGCTTCAGCAATATAAGGATAATGTTCATACGTATAGATGTGTAAGGATTCTTCTTCTGCTTCATTTTTCGTAAAGAATGACTGCATATATTCATCATACTCAGGTGACTCTACTACTTCTGTACTAGCAACAATTTGTCCTGCTTCCGCCCACTCAATTGAATGACTACGAATATATTCCAAAAAGTCTGCGATTACTGCCTCTTTCTCTTCCGATCTTTCTTCTTTATTCAACATGGAAAAAAGATGAGCAGAGGCTCTATTATGAAAATTATCTGGTGATGGTGCGTAGATATTAGTTACACCAAAATTCAGTCCTTCTACTTGCGCATGACCTGTGGAACTCCAAGTACCATCTGTTGAGAATAGTACATTCCCAGATTGAAACATTAGATATCCATCTTCACCATATGGAGTCATTAATCCTGCATCTGTAATTTCCTTTACTCGCTCTATTGCTTCTTTCATAACGGGAGTATTTACGGCTGGTTCTCCATTCTCTTGAATATCTCCATCTAAATTTTGAATTTGAGCCAATATCACCCAACCCATTAGAGCATCATTAACAAGATAATCTCCCTCTTCTAATTGCCCCTCAAGCGATAACATCTCATCAAAAGTCACTACATCATCATCTAACCAATTTTCGACACCATATTTCTCTAATAAATCCTGGTTGTAATACATTGCACTTCCATGAATATCAAGCGGAATTGTATATTGCGTACCATCAATCTCACCTGCTGTCCAAGCTTCTGCTAAGTAATTTTCTTGATTTATGTTTGATTGTGCTTCCATAACTCCTGTCATTGGCTTAAGTAAATCTTGCTTGACAAAACTTGGTACACGATCAGCATGAATTAAAGTAAGATCAGGAATCCCACTACCTGAATTCATTACCGTATATAATTTGGTATACATATCAGAGGTAATCACATGTTTAATTTCGATTTCTTGATCTGATTGTTCATTAAAATCATCAACTAATTGATTCATATAGGCACCATCATCTCCAGTTAACGGTGTCCAAAATTCAATTACATTTTCATCATTATTACAGCCAACTAGCATTAACGAAAGCAATACTAAAAAACTTAAATAAACATACTTTTTCATACAAAAACCCCCTAATTTTTTAATTGTATTGATAGCGTTTTCAATAAATATTCAACCAATCCTCTCCTTTGCTTATTTTTTGATTATCTGTTTAAATAAAACGCTTTCAAATTAACTTATACGTATAAATTTACGCTTATCAATTATATTAATATAATTTGTACGTATAATCAATAAGTTTTTTAAAATTTTAAAATTAACTAAAAATGATAAAGTTAACCAGCTTCTCTACACGTTTAAGTTCGTGTATTGTCCTTTATAGAGGCTATCACTGTAGTAAGCAATGTATAAATTCTAAAAAACAAAAGATATCTAACTAAATAAAAAACAGAAGAAATTGTTAGTCCTTTGTGGCCAACATTTTTCTTCTGTTGCATGTTATAAATTGAAACTTTATTGTCTCTAATAATTCCTATTATTTTATGTGTAGAAATCATAGACAATTGCACCTATCAATAATAGCCAACTAGTATTCACACTTAAAATAAACCGTTTATTTTCATAGTTGAATAAAAACTCCATTAAAAAGCGAAATAACTGCTGCATCGCTGGAATAATAAAAACGAATACAGTATATTGAGGGAACTGAGTAAATGTAAGTGGTATCGCAATTAACGTACCCGCATGAAATACTTTTTCCACTGTTTTATGCAACCGATTAACATACCTTTCTTTCGATTCAGGAATGTCTATCTGAAACTGCTTCACAAGAAACTTATTAATTGCAATACTTAAAATTACAATGCTAATTAATATCACTAAAGCTACAAACATAGATTTCATCCTAACCTCTTATATTACATCAATCCATTTAAAAATACCTCTTACTAACCAAATAATTAAGCGAATAGGCAAGACGATAATTTCAGGAATCCAAAACAGTATATCTAACACAAGATCTTTTTTGGTATAATCCTCTTTATTTTTTCTTTGCTTTCTCGTTTTAGCATTCTTTGTTTTCCACCATTCTCTCAATTGATTCTCTCCCTTTTTAATATATAACTATTGTACGATTATCTTAGAATCAATGTTTCAATTATTAAATTTCATTTCAACTCATAGTAAACGTGTTAATTTGTAATTTCAATCACACTTAGCTGACTTTGATTTAAAAATCGAACTGGTACCAAACTTGTACCTAAACCACTGTCGATATATAAAGATTGATTCTCTTTCAGTTGGTATACACCTTTTGTCTTTTTGGGAAATACCCCTTCATCAGGAGCTATTATTGGACCAATCAATGGAAACCTTACTTGTCCTCCATGAGTATGACCGCTCAAAATTAAATCAGCATCTATATCACGATATTTATCGGTCACAGCTGGAGAATGAGACAACAAGACTGTATATTCTAGGTTTTTAACATTTGTAAATGCCTTTTTCATATCCTCGTGATTTGTAGATACATCATCGATACCAACAAGATTCAAATTTATTTCTTTTATCATAATTTCTACTGAATTATTATTTAAAATCTGTACTCCTCGTTGTTCGAGTCCTAATAACAGTTCATTCCTTAAGTTATTTCCCCATTCATGATTACCAGATACAAAATAAACTTGCTGTTGAAAAGCGATTATTTCTTCTATTAAATGAAATACGTCTTGCAAACTATTAGTCTTTCTATCTATGATATCCCCAGTAATCACAACAATGTCTGGTTGCTGATTTTTTATTGTTTGTATTAACTTCTGGTTATTATCACCAAATACTTTTGCATGAAGATCGCTAATTTGAACCAATTTAATACTGGAATCATTAGTTATTTTATTGGATTTGAAATGTACTTTAGAAACTTTGAACACGTTTGTTTCATAATAAATATCAACAAGAATAGCTAATATAAATAAAGTGATAAGAACGAGAGACTTTTTTCTTGATAAACGTTTCAAAATAACAACTTCTTTCTGAAAATAAATAATTTAAAATTAATAATATCACACTTATCTCAGTTTTAATTTTTATAATTAGGGAAAAATTTAGTTTAGAAATGCTTCTAATAGGAAGGAGCTTACATAATGAAACATTTCTTGAAAGACTTTATTTTTATTATAATTGGAGCACTTTTTTATGCACTAGCTGTTAATATGTTAATCATTCCAAACAATTTTGCTGATGGTGGACTTACAGGTATGTCTATTCTCCTCCATTACGTATTTGGATGGTCTACTGGTATCGTTAACTTTATATTAGCAGCAATTATCTTAACTGTCGGATTCACTGTGTTGCCAAAAAGAAATATAATTCTAACTGCGATTACAGCAACACTGATTTCTTTATTTCTGTTCATTACAGAAAATAACATAGAACCACTGGCGGATCCTCTTGTATCTGCTATATTTGCAGGTTTCTTTAGTGGAATAGGCGCAGGATTGATTTTTCGTACTGGTAGTTCAATGGGTGGTACAAGCGTTATTGCACGAATGTTCCACCATAATTTAGGCTGGGATCTAACAAGAACAAATTTTGTTTTAGATGCAGCCGTAGTTTTAGCTGGTTTATTTTTTATTGGAACATTAAATACGATGTACACTATCATCTTATTGTTTATAGGTAAGAAAGCTACAGATCTTGTTATAGAAGGGCTGGATCCCAGAAAAGCAGTTAGTGTAATCTCCACTCATGCCACTGAAATCACAGACGTGGTAATAACTAATTTAGACACCAGCGCAACCGTATTTAAAGGTTATGGTGGTTATATGAAACAAGATGCAGACATGTCTTATATTATTATTAGCAAATATCAATTAATGAAATTAAAAAGACTTATTTACTCCGTTGATGAAAAAGCATTTGTAGTCATTCACGATGTACGAGATGTCACAGGTGGAAGCTTCGCTTGGGAGAAAAAACGTGGAAGGAAATAGAGACTGAACCTTCATTTAATGAAGGTTTTCTTTAGCTCTAATGAATGTTAGTACCACAAGGTCATGACCTAAAGACCCTTGAACAGAATAGGAGTTTTCCAGGTAAAGCTAATTTATTAATCATTATCTTATGGTAACTACTTTAGCTATTCTTCCTGCTTGGGTTTACAATTATGAGTTATTAATGTACGTTGTACTATTTACGTCATTAATTTTATAACCTCCGAAGCTGTTTCTTCCGTAGTTAGTTTTTCAGTATTAATATGTATTTGAAAGGACGCTCCAGATAATTGCTTTACATTCTTTTCGGTTCTATTCATAATCCATTCATTATTTCCATCCCCTCTCTTCATTAACCTGTCTAAAATTGTTTGTGGTTCTGCTACAAGTGTAAAGTGATGTATCTGAATTCCTTCTATTTTTAATCGTCCTATAATTTCTTGATAATATAGTTCATTTGTAAGTGTCATTGGTACGATCACAACTTTTTCTGTTTCTGTTGTTACCTTCTTTAATAAGTGGTAATTCCACATGCTCCATTCTTCATGATCCTGAAAATCTTCTTTCCATAATTCAACCGGTAGCTGTTTTTTAATTAGATAGCCTACTTCCTCTGGATCATACAAAAAGGAATTCGATATTCTTTTATGTAGTATTTTCGCAGTTTCTGTTTTTCCGACGCCAAATGTTCCATTAATCCAAACAATCATGTTACACCTTCTTTCAATCTATATTTACTCACTATATATTTCCTCTACTTCCCAATCATTTGAGTCTATTACTTCCGTAATTGTTTGTTTGATACGAGTATCTTGGGTGTCATATGGAATGTCAATCGTTATATTATTATCTGAAAAATGATAAGAAAATACTTTACGTGAACTACGATCAACAACCCTACTAACGTTCTCTACATCGTCCCATGCAATGTTATCTTCAGATAAGGTCCAAAAATCATTTCCATGTACCCCATTATCATCAAAATACGCATAGTGTGAAATAGAAAAGATAAATAATGGAATGGTTACAACTATCAATAATAGATGTACGACCGTTAATTTATATTCTTTTTCTTTTTTCTCCATATAGAATTTAGTTATTAAAAAGGATAATAGTATAACTGCAATTGAAATCATTGCGATTCCAAATCCTTTATAAGTTTCTACAGGACGAATAAAAATCCAATGATCATAAGAAAAAAATAATAGGTCTTGAATAAATATAACTGCTATCCCAGGAACAGCAAATGCAGAAACAAGTAAAAGTAAGCTACTGGTCAAGATATATGGAACGAGTGAATCTGCATCTATTTCACGTAGAAATTTCATATAATTCCTCCTCGACTTATATATACGAATCTACCTACTAAACAGTTTCAATATTTTTCGAATTTTTAAAGTATAGTTTACTAAAATCTAGTCTTCTTTTTCATATTCATCTCTCATTCCCTTTTTAAACTTATCTTATTTTTGAGACAGAAATTTTCTTGAAGATAAGCCTGAGATAGAGGAACCTATAGGTAATGAGTTCATAATATAATACCATCATGTTATTCAGGGGGAATATTATATTATGAGCTCTTACTCATTAGAAATAAGAAAATGGTATCAGGAGAATAAAGAATACTTAAAGAAAGAATTAGAATTAATTGATAACCAGCGTGAAAAAGAAGAATACGAAAGATTATACAATCAGGTTGAAACTTTATTAGAAACTGATTTAAATTATTATAGTGAACAATATATTTATCAATTACTATCTAAAGTTTATAATTTGTATGAAAGAAATCAAAGTGAACTACATGAGAAACATAGACAGTCCTATGTATCCATAGGCAATCATCGTCTACCACCACTTCCATATAATTATGATGCTTTAGAGCCTTATATTGCCAAATAAATTATGTATTTACACCATGATAAACATCATCAAAGCTATGTAGATGGTTTGAACAAAGCTGAAAAGAAGATGCAAGAAGCAAGACAATCAGGTGATTATGAGCTAATTAAACATTGGGAACGAGAGGCTGCTTTTAATGGTGCAGGACATTATTTGCATTCGATTTTTTGGGAAATTATGGCGCCTCATGCAGGAGGTAAACCTCGTGGAGAATTACTGCAAGCAATCGAGCGTGATTTCGGTAGCTTTGATCAGTTTAAAGCGCACTTTACACATGCAGCTGATCAAGTCGAAGGTGGGGGTTGGGCGATGCTTATCTGGGCACCTCGTTCTGGAAGAATGGAAATATTACAAGCAGAAAAACACCAAAACCTCTCTCAACAAGATATGATACCTTTATTAGTTCTTGATGTATGGGAACATGCCTATTATTTACAATATTTAAATGAGAAGAAAGATTATATTGATCAATGGTGGAATGTAGTCAATTGGCCAGCTGTCTCAGATCGATATTCTAAAGCTAAAAACCTACGTTGGAGTCTCGCTTAATAAAAATTTTACTACTTTATATAAATATAGCTTATGCGAAATCGTACTCCTAGAGCTTTTGCTTTATTTATTAATCGAAAATAGTGGGAAAAATCATCCGATCTTTCCCACTAACCTTAGTATCTTGTAATGTAGGATGTGCAATGAAGATAAACTTCAAGAATATATCTGTCTACTATAAGAACTTAATAAAAGTTAAACTTAATCCAAATACAATTAACACTAAAACTCTGAAGCTGGTTCTCAACACCAATTCATTTGGATTTATATTTTGAGTAAATACTTTTGTTCCAACCTCGTTCAGCTTTTATTTATTTCTATTTTATGAAGTTAATTGACCAGGAAAATAGCGATTTTTCAATCTCGTGGAAGTAATCTCTAGTATGATTGCAATCAACAAGATTGCATACGTGATAAATCCTACTTCTCTAAGATCAAAGTAAAATCCAGAAGCCATAAACAATTCGAAACCAATTCCGCCCGCTCCTGCAGCTGCACCCATTGCGACTGCTACTGAAAAGTTAATTTCGAATCGTAAAAATGTCCATGATAATAAATACGTAAATGTAGATGGTAGTACGCCATGAACGATAACATGCCACCATTTTGAACCCGAAGCTCTTAGTGCTTCAAGTATTCCAGCATCGACCTCCTCAAAGGATTCTGAAAAAGCCTTAACTAAGTAAGCAACGGAGTGAAACAACATTCCAAGAACAGCAGCTTCACTTCCAAGTCCAGCCGCTATGGCGAAAATAAGCACCCAAAGCACAGTAGGTACAGCTCGTACAAACGCTACAAAAATTCTTACTGTATTCGAGATCCATGGTTTTGATAAGTTTTCTGCTGCCATTAAAGCAAGGAAAAAAGCAATAATCGCTCCTAATACCGTGGCTAAAACTCCTAATCCTAGCGTAACTCCAATTTGATATACCGCTTCCTGCCAACTAAAATGGTTTAAAGCAGGCTCTAAGAACATTACTCTTAAATTATGCCATGTTTCTGGTATTGCACGTTCTAATTGTAGGCCGGAATAATTGAAAAAGAAAAACGCTAAAATCGTTAATAGACTAAGGATCCATATTGTACTCTTCACAACTAAATCTATTTTATTCCCAGATTTTATGTTGATTTGCCCGTTCCGCTTCCGTCTCATTTTTATAGAGGCTGTCACTTGATTCATTTCCATTACAATATCACCTTCCGTATTTTGTTAGATAATAATTCAATAATAATTACGGCTATAACAATGGAAAAAGTAATCAAGGCAACAACATCATAATTCATATTTTTATAGTAAATATCAAACATATAGCCAATACCGGTACCTGTTAAAATCCCTACAAGTGTAGCACTACGTATATTTGTTTCGATCATAAATAGTATCCAACTTAACATTTGCGGGAGACTTTGTGGAATTACAGCATTATTTACGATATGAAAGTATGTAGCTCCAGTTGCACTTAGGGCTTCTACGGAACTTGGGCTAGCTTCATCTATCGTTTCAATAAATGCTCTTGTCAAAAATCCCAGCGTCCCAACAAACAATGCTAGAAAACCAGTTACCGAGTTTTGACCGAAGGAAATGAGTAATATCAATGACCAAGCTACCACGGGAATATTTCTTGAAAAGGATGCTATAAAACGAGCAAACACACTAAATATATTGTTTACTTTTGTCGTTTTTGAACCGAGTAATGCTAACGCGATTGATAGAACTGCTGCTAAAGTTGTAGCAGCAATAGACATAAAAATTGTCTCCGTTAATTTTTCTAATATTCCAGGTAATTTGATAATAGCTTCGCTGGTAATAAAAAGATTAGCAACCATCCAACCAATTGCTTGTGGGATTGTCGTAATACTCTCAAGTAAATTAAACTGAGTTATGGAGGAAGCAAAATAGGTCATTAAGATAATCACTAGTAAAAAGATTGTTGCTTGCCACTTCCCTTTTCTCATCTTTTGTTCATCCATGCGACCTGCTCCTCTATACCGTGATTAGTTCCCGCTGTTGAAAACCATAAATTGATTCTATTTTCTCTTGATATAGCAATTTACTTGGACCATCAAAAACAATTTCTCCACTTTTTAAACCGATAATGCGATCTGCATATGCTTTCGCCACTTCAACTTGGTGTAAATTTACTAAACAGGTAATTCCTAATTCATTTGTAATTTTTTTTAAATAATCCATAATAATCTTTGAAGAATTTGGATCTAGGGAAGCGATTGGTTCATCACATAGAATAATTTTTGGGTCTTGAATCAACGCCCGACATATTCCAACCCTCTGCTGCTGCCCTCCACTTAATTGATCACAACGTTTATATGCATGATCAGCAATTCCTAATTTATCGAGCAATTCAAATGCTTTTTCTTTCTCTTTTTCTGTAAATCTTCCAAATATGCCTTGTAAATTTGTTTTATATCCAAATCTTCCATGTAGCACATTTTCAATTACCGTAAGTCGTGGAACTAAATTATAATGTTGGAAAATCATTCCAATATTTGTACGTAAGGATCTTAAAGACTTTTTCTTCATACCCCCTACACTTTGTCCATCTATAAATACACTACCCTCACTAATTTCTACCATTCGATTAATGCACCGAAGTAATGTAGATTTACCCGCTCCAGATGGACCAATGATGGATACAAATTCGCCTGAGCCTACTTCAAAATTAACGTTCTTTAACACTTTCGTTTCTCCATTATAGTGCTTACCAAGGTTATTCACTTCTAATAAAGCCATATGCTCACTCCTTCCGAATTAATATAAAACCAATAGATAGTCATTAAACTTATTTTGTAGCTGAAAGCTCTCGAATTGGATTAAACCATTGATCTTCAACAGGGGCAAAACGTTCATCACCAGATTTAAAAAATAAACCAGATTCATCGGAATCTTCAGGGACAAAAATCGTCTCATTATTAGCAATTTCATCAGAGCTAAATAGATTTTGAATCGTTTCAAACTCTTCATCACTGAGTAAGTTAGTATTTGCTACAAAAGGAGCATTTAAGACTGGAGTTACATTCATTAATGTAAATTCACTTCCAGTTACCGTGTTAAATGGCTCTTCAGCATTATCTTTTACTTGATATACAGATCCTACTGCGTTTTCTTCTCCTTCTACTACCTCTACATAATTTTCTACACATGTATCGCAGAATGCAGCCACATCAGCATTTCTGTTTAACAAATTAACAGCTGATCCTTGATGAGATCCACCAAATAAAACTTGTTCAAATAAAGGGCCACCTTCCATTAAATCTTCTTCCGTTAACTCCATGTCAGAAAAATTCTCTAGTATTGTTGAAGAAGGAACCACAAATCCAGAGGTTGAACTATTTGAAACAAAGGAGAATTTTTTTCCTTCAATTGTATCTAGACTAAAATCATCACCATTTTTATAATTCGTTTGGTCGTCGACATTTACAGCAAGCCAACTATGATACATTGCATCTTCTAACGTCCCTGATGGACCAGTTGGAACTACCATTGGTTTCACTGCATCATTTTTACTATTTGCCTCGATATAACCTTGTGCTCCCATAAATGCAAGTTCAGCATTATCATTTGCAATGGTTTCAATAGCGATTGCATAGTCAGTAGTTAAATGATGTTCTACTTGCTTACCAGTCTCTTCTTCTATGACATTACCAATTTCGTCTCTCGCAGCCTTCAATTCATTACCAGATTCATTAGGGTACCAAACGATATCAATCACATCATCGCTACTTGCTCCTCCTGCACTGCCATCTGAACATGCAGTTAAGACAGACAAAATCATCACAAGCATAAGTAAACTACCAATTTTTTTACACATCGTGTATTCCTCCCAGAATATAAAATAGTATAGTTTAGAGCTATTTTTATTGAAGCATAAAAATGATGAAAATACGGTTTATTTACAGATACTTCACATTAAATTAAGACTTTTTACGCTATACCAATAATTTATTTATTGGACTTGTTATTTCACCGAGCTGAATAGGAGTACCGAATCCACCATGGTAATCCGTGCCCCCTGTCATTAATAAATCTAGTTCTTCCGCTAAAGTCTCTACTTTATCATGGTCTCTTCCCGTATGATCTGGATGATTTCTTTCTAATCCACCAAGGCCGACTTCTACTAATTCTGGAATCAAGTCATAAGATTCCAATTGACCAGGATGTGCAACAACTGCAATGCCTCCATCTTTAACAATGGCTTCTACTGCATCAAAAGCATCTATATATACAATATCTCCTGCAGCTACGCCATTATGTTTAAAAAGCTGCTGATAAAGATTTCTATATTCCATCGAATCATAAGGGGCCTTTGTCAATTCATCCATGATGTGTTGTTTATAAATCGTATTACTAGGCAAAGCTTTTTGCTTAATAACTTGTTCATCGATTTGATAACCTAATTCGTTAATTTTTCTAATTTGCCAAAGTGAATGATCATTTCTGCGATGTAACAGTGGATTACATATATTTCGTATGTGATTTGCTTCTTGCTTGTAATTATATCCAAGAATATGCACCTTACGTTCCCGCTTAAAATCATAAGCAGATATTTCAATGCCAGGAATCACATTAATATCAAAATGATTAGCTTGTCGCTGAATATCTAGCCAACCGTCAACTGTATCATGATCAACAAAACTAAGATGAGTAACACCATTTTTCTTAGCCTGCTTCATTACTTCACTTACAGCATTTGAACCGTCTGAGTAATGACTGTGAACATGTAAATCAACTTTCATACGTATTCCCTATCGTTGTTACAGGTTGATGATCATTCATATTAAAAATAGAATCACAAAGACCTTCTATAAACTCAATATCATGAAATATCCCAATAAGAGAGGTTCCACTATGCTTTAGCTTTTCAATTACTTCACGAACCTTCATTTTAGACTGTTGATCAAGGCTCGCTGTTGGTTCATCCAATAACAGAAGACGAGGTTGTTTCACCGTAGCCATAGCAATATTCAATCTCAGCTTCTCTCCACCAGAAAATGTATTGGGGTAGACATCCCAAAGTTTTTCATCTAACTCAAAATGGGTAAGAGCAGACTCTGCTTCAACCTTGGCAATAGCATGTTCTACACCCATTTCTTGAAGAGATTTTTCTACCAATTCCCGACAAGTAATACGTGGCAATACATCTAAAAATTGAGAAACATAACTGATTTCAAATTTTCGCAAGTAAATCATTTCTCTTTCTGATATTTTGGTAATATCAATTTTCCCTAGATGGTTGGAATCAAAATAAATATTCCCTTGATCTGGAAGATACGTGCGATAAATACTTTTTAAAATCGTTGATTTCCCGCTGCCGCTTTTCCCGATAATCCCTAAAAATTGTCCTTCTTCTAATTTAAAATGAATATTGTTTACCGCTTGTCTTTTAACTTGTAAACGATGGTTAATAAACTGTTTTCCAAAATCGCTCACTTCTAATAATGCCATGTTATCCCCTCACTTTAGTTGGATCTATAATTGGTAGTGGTAATTAATGAACCGTTGACCATTGTTTTTGTTAACATGGGATATCCATCTTCCATCTGATTAATGATTAAAATATCTGCTTTTTTCCCAGGTTTTATAGAACCCAGTTCTTCATCCATTCGTACAGCTTTGGCTGGATTTAACGTAACCATCTTAAACATCTCATGAAGCTCTTTCTGATGTTTTTCATGTAATTGAAAAACAGCCAATAAAAGTGCAGCCGGAAAATAATCACTACATAATATATCTGCAGAGTCTTCATGGATCGCTTCGATAGCAGATAGATTTCCAGAATGAGAACCACCAAGAAGCACGTTTGGAGCTCCAACAATTGTTTGTAACCCTAGATTCTTTGCTTCTTTAGCAACATTCAATGTAATTGGAAATTCACTAATCGTCGTACCAAATGATTGAACAAGCTTTAATTTCTCTTCATTATCGTCATCATGTGAAGCAACAGCAATTCCTTTGTCATCAGCTATTTTTGCGACTTCCGCTATTTTTTCTAATGTCATTTGTTCTCGACTTTTTCGCTCTAGTATAATGACATTCACTTCTTCATCCGATAAATTTCTATATCCTTTTAATGTCTTACTAAATACCTCCAGATCACGATACTGGCCTTGTCCTGGAGTATGATCCATAAAAGAAAGCAGATGAACCTTATCATTTTCAATATTTTCTACGAGTTGTTCGATCTGCTCGATATTATCTAGTTCAAATCTAGCATGCAGGCGGTGCCTGATTAGATGTGGACGATCGTGAGTTTCATGAATTGATTCTACTAACTGTTGTACAGTTTCTGGATTCCGAATCGGCTTATGGGTAAATAAATCTTTTTTATAAAAAGAAAGGGAATGAAAAATCGTTGTTATACCATGACTAATTAATATTTTCTCTGCTTCTCTTAGACTAATATCCATATCCATCATGCTAGTAGGTCTAGGAGAAACAATAGATTCAATATAATCAGAATGAATGTCAATAAACCCTGGTGATATGAATCCTCCATTTGCATTAATAAATTCTACATTCGAGATTTTAATAGCTTCTTCTTCCGTAACCAGATCTTTAATTCTGTCCCCTTCAATAAGGACTGCATGGCCAGATAAAATTGAGTCTTCCATAATGATGTTTCCATTGTGAATTACGTACAATATAGACAACCTCCTATAATAATGAATAGACGAGCTGTTGTGTATAAGCATGGAAAGGATCTTCTAAAATTTGATCAGTTAACCCTTGTTCGATAATTTTCCCGTTTAACATCACAATTGTTCTGTCTGCTAACATTCGAATAACAGCTAAATCATGAGAAACCACTACCATACTGATTCCAAATTCGAGTTGAATATTTTTAATTAAATCTAGAACATCTGCTTGTACAGAAAGGTCTAATCCAGTTGTTACTTCATCTAAAAATAATACTGGTGGATTATTTGACAATGCTTTTGCAATTTGCACGCGTTGCTGCATTCCCCCAGAAAAAAATTTCGGTTCTTCTTTCATTCGAAATGTGGGAATATGTACCGTTTCTAACAGGCGTTTTCCAGTCGATTCCATTTGGTTCACATTCCGGTTTCCTGCTGCAATTTGCTTTTCTGCAATATTTCCAATAGATGAAAAATCCATTTTTAGTCCATTTGCTGGATTTTGATAAACCATTCCATAATGATGATTACGAATATACCGTTTTTGTTGAGCAGATAAATCAACTAAATTTTGACCTTGAAAATCTTTATGATCAACATACATTTCTCCAGATGTCACATCTGAATCGAAATACATGCATTTCATCAGGCTAGACTTGCCGCTTCCACTTTCTCCCACAACGCCAAGGATCTCTCCTGGAAACAAATCAAATGAAATATCTTGGCAAGCATACACCGTTCCACATTCTGGACAATAATTTTGGTTCAATACTCTTGTCTCAGGATTCATACAAAGATCGCAACCGGGACCAAATTGTTTATTTAAATTCTGAATAGAGAGTGTTGGATTCTCAAACATCAATCGATTCCACCTCTTTGGTATTCATATTGTTGAGTCTTTCAATACAATAGCTTGTATCATTACATTGATAAATGGTTTCATGTGTTTTTTCATCAACTAGTTCATCTAGGAATACATCGCTAGCTCCACAAAGCTTACATTGCTTACCTGTGAAATTTTCTTTTGCAAAAGGATAATCATTAAATGCAAGTGATTCGATTGGTGTAAATGGTGGGACAGCATATATTTTCTTTTCCCGTCCAGCCCCTAGCAAAATTAATGCTTCTGATTGGTGCATCTTTGAATTATCAAATCTTGGAATTGGACTTGGAGCCATAATGTAATGATTATTTACCATTACAGGATGATCCGCATTTGTCGTTTGTCTGCCATATCGAATGATTTGCTCAAATAACATCATCCAAATTCCGCTATATTCTTGTTCTGCGTGTAAATTTTTAGTAATTGCTTCCTTCGATTCGTATGCTCTTAATGGCTCTGGCATTGGAACTTGTAAAACAAGTATTTGATTCGGCGTTAGTGGGACTTCTGGTATTCGATGTCTAGATTGTATAAGCGTTGCGTCTTGTGTTTTTTCCGTTACTTCAATATTGGTAGTTGATTGAACAAGTTTTTTAATACTGACTGCATTAACCGACTCATCTGCTCCTTGATCAATTACCTTTAAAATATCTTCTTTTCCAACAAGTGAAAGGGTTAGCTGCAGTCCACCTGTCCCCCAACCTCTTCCTATTGGCATTTCTCGAGATGAGAAAGGTACTTGATACCCTGGAATTGCAACTGCTTTTAACGTTGCCCTCCGTATTTCTTTTTTCGAACTTTCATCCAAAAATGCAAAATGGGTCTCTTGATGAATCATGTTTCATTTCCTCCCTTCTTCACATTGCGAATACTGTCTAATTTTGATTGGAACGTAACATAATGCGGAAGTTTTAAATGAGAAATAAAACCTGTCGATTCAACGGAATCAATGTGAAGTAAAACAAATTCTTCATCATGTGTTGGATAAGGAGCCTGATTGTTTTCCAAGCATTGATCGAGAATACTCATTGCAATTGCTTTTGTTTCATTCTGACCAAAGCATGCCCCATAACCAATTTCAAACTGTAGTTCTTTCGTTTTTTTATCTATCTCCTTCATTACGGGTACGAAGGATTCAACTTCTGTGATCGTAATTTCACCAATATAATAATCTTCATCTTTGTCTTCTCCAGCTTCATGAAGAGGAGATACATAAATCGGAACAGAACCTACACGAACTTCCCCTACTGTCGGATGAACTTGACCATACCCTCTTAGAGAAGCATAACCCAATGATGTAACTGCGCCCGTCTGTCCTCGAGTCAATACTTGCAACCTTTCGCTACGTGAGGAAGGAAAGGAAAGGCTCCTCTTTGTTACGTCATCTGGTAGTTGATCATCAAACGGATAAGTTTCGAATAATCCTTCCTCTCTTAAATAATCCACTACCTTCGGAAAGAAAAGTAATTCGTCGGTGTCTTCCAATTGCACATCTTGAAATTGTTCTAACCATCTTTCTATTTCAGCTTTAGTTTCATAGATTAAATTGAAGTCTAGTAATCGATGTGTATAATCATACGTAGCTCCTAAAATTTGCCCGCCTGGAATATCTTTAAAGCTAGCTGATATTCTTCTTTCGACGAACATAGACGCTGTTTCTATTGTTCTACTATAATAACGTCTTGGTAATGTAGAACGGTGGGCACGAAGTAAGAAAACAGCTTCTTCCATACTGCCCTCAGCTTGTTTGATAGCCAGTGCAGCTAAATATGGATTGTATAAGCTTGCCTCCGACATCACCTGATCTACAAGTTGTCGCATTGTCGCCAAAATAGTTTCCACTTCGATGATTGCTTTTTCTTTCAGCCGTTCATATTTCAAACGGTCAATAGAGGCTTCTATTGCTTCTGTGCCCCCTTTAACAGCAACATACCCCATTATCTATCTGCCCCTCTCCTATGTACTTTTGTCGTTCTAGGTATACAGACAATATTCGAATTTTGATCCGTAAATATTAAATCTATTCCAAGTGGATATTCTTTTATTTTTTCGTCTCTTTCCCACCAAAATTCCTCAGAGACTTCTAATCCAATGCTATGTGTTTCTTTAATTCCCGGACCAGATAATTCAAGATTTCCATTTTCTATTATGTTTTGTTGTTCAACCATTAACGTTGCAGACTGATGTGGGTCGGATAAAGTACCGACGCAACCTTTTTTTAACGTTTTTATTAAATCTCCAGGGTCTGTATTGTTTTTGACAATGATATAGTCTGCTTTTTCAATTGGTACCTGTGTCGCAACTGTATATTGAGACAGCAAATTCGCAAGCTTCGTATCATTCGCTATTACATGAAAGTTCACCTCTGCATCAAATAATGTTAAAGCAACTAAGAATGTAGCAGGGAAGCAATGCAACTCATGTTCAAGTTTGAATTCTACCGATGAAATTTTTCCCGGCTTCGACATGCTATCAAGAATTTTCCGATATGTGTGTTGTGTATCGTGAACAAAATTAGTGACCATAAAAATCCCTCCTTATATAGGAATTTATTCAACATCCATTGTGTCAAAATGTACTTTTGTCTTGAGTAATTCCTGCTGCTTTTTTACTTTTTGCATATGAATTTTTTGTTCTTCTTTAATCAGGAGTTCATTCCAATTAATGATTTCTGGCAATTTCGCTTTATATGCAGCATCAATAATGGCTAAATTATTCGCTAGGTCATCTTTCATACCAACTATGATTCCAACTCCTATTTGACCACTAACCTCAACCTTTGCCTCTGTGACAAGCACTTCCCCGATATGAAATAGGGACTGTTGTGCTGTTTCACGCATTTTCATCATCGTAAGACTATAAGATGGTGGTGAAAATTCCTGCCATTGATATTTCTTTTTAATTTCTTCCGCAAGGTTATCTACTAAACTCGCATCTCCCTGAATAAGAATTTCAGTTCTACGTTTCCGATTCATTTTTCATAACCTCCTTCACAAATTAATCCTAACTTGTCGCCAAGTTATTGTGTGTTAAGAAGTGGTTAAGTATATGTAAAGGAATATACAAAATGGCTTGTGTCATTGAAGATCATAGTGTTGATATAAAAAAGCAAGGACCAATCTCTAACATTAGATTGGTCCCTGCTTATGGAATAGTAGAAATATCATATTTGAATGTATCACTTCTATAAAGTATTTTCGTATATTCTAAAATCTGATTGGTTTCTTTATCTGTGCAGTCCGTTTCTACTACAATTAATGGAATCATACTTTTACATTCCAATAATTGTTGTTCTTCTAAGGTTGGAAAAGTAACACTTAAAATTGATTTGCTACTTGTAAACTTTTTAATTCCTTGTTGTCTATAAAAACGAAACATAGATAAAATTTCTGGTCCTTCTTCTATAATGTTTGGAACGGTTGATTCTTTTACAAAAGAATAGTGAATTGCAATAATTTCTCCATTAATATAACGTAATCTTACAACCTGATAGACATTGTCATTTTCACTTGCATGTAATCGATTAAATACAGATTGATTATAGCCAATTTTTTTGAACAAAACATTTTTCGTTTGTAAATCATATCCCATCTGCTCCATTTTTTCTGTGAAGCTAGTATCTCCAGTTAAAGGCAACTTTATTTGAACCAATTTTCCTTTTAAAAAGCGTCCCTTTCCTTGGGATGACTGAATAAATCCCCTCTCTTCTAGAGTATTAAATGCATTTCTAACCGTCATTCTTGGAACTTTATACATTTCTGCTAACGCATTTTCCGAGGGGAATTTTTCTCCTGGTTGTATCTTTTTTTGTTTAATCTGATTCATGAGATCATCTACAATCAGCATTTCTTTATTTTCCAAAAGACTCCTCCTCTCGTTACCTATTTTATCGTATCATGTATGACTAATCTACAAACAATTATATAGCTGAGTCAATATCATAAGTGCTAGATTCAATTTAAAAACGAAAATTTTTGTAATATTTATATAATAATGTTCGGGTTATAATAATAACTTGGCTTTGATTAATGAAAGACGGCGACTCCTGCAGGATCAGCACGAGCTGAAGATCCACTTGAAAAGTGTTCTTCTTTTCAAGTTATCTGAAGCCGTGCCTGTGGAAAGCGTCCGTCTCCAATGGAAATCAAACAGCACAACATTCGGATTTTATACCAAATATATTAATTATGAAATTGATTCAGCTTTATAAAATAGGAGAAAATCGGTTAATATATTTCGGAGTTTACTATTTTAGTCTTTTGGGAATTGTCATATATATTCCAATGAAAGGAGTTTTATCATGAAAAAGATACTCTTTATTCAATCTGGGATGGGAATAGATGTACACGGTCAAGATATAACGAAAGCAGCGACTAGAGCCGTGCAAAATGCTATTTGGTCAAACTCCATGCCAGGAATTGAGAAAAGCCTACCAGATAACCGTCTAGAAAACATGAAAGTAACGGTTCGTATAGCAGTCCCTCTTGATCGAGATAATTTAGATATTAGTAAAATTAAAGAAACCATCCCATATGGAACGGTAGAAGTGGATGTTACGGATGGAGGAATGACTACCTCAAGTGGTATTATTTTAGAAGATTCAGAGGACGAAAATGATTTAATGTATATCGTAAACGCTGCCGTAGAAGTAGGATACTAGAAAAAGCATACTTCAGAAATATACTCCGCTTATCCTACGGCGACTGGTGAGCCTCCGGATGCTCCGCATTCCAGGGGGCTTACCCATGTTTTGCTCCCACAACTTCGAGCGCATTACATCGCACGTAAAAAATCGATTTTTGATTTTCAAGGAGTGACCGTATATTTCTTACGCTTGTTCTAGCTATCTATTATTCGTCATTTAATCCAGAATATTTCTTATGTCAAAACCTCTTTTTAGTTTTGGCTCACATGTAAGCTGGATTTTGGGCTCGTTGAGCGATACCAATGTAAACATAATATAAAGATGATTACGATATCAATTGCATCTCCACCATAATACATGAGTATTCCACCGGCTTCTGCTTGTTCTTTTGGTACTCCTACTGGAGGGTTTGCATAAATAAACTTCGATAATATACCATGCCCAGCCAAAGCAAATACAAACACAACTGCTCGATACAAATAGCTAAACCGATGTGGCGTGGGGTCAATATAAATCATTGAAATAGTAAATAGATAACCAGCTGCAAATATATGAAAATGAACTATAAGATGGACGAATATATTTTCATGCATGAGCATATATAAGTTGGTTGTGTAAAGTACCCATAAACCGCCTATATTTAGTACTGACGCGATTATTGGATGTCGTACCAGACTAAAGAATGGTGTTTTTAATAGTTTTGATAAAATTCGCGCATGCTGAACTGGTAGCATACGTAGTAGCAATGTAGTCGGCGCTGCAAGGGCTAGTAATAGAGGTGCCAACATGCCTAATAATAAATGACTTAGCATATGAGCAGTAAAATGCCTATGTGCTAATTCAGCTATTGGTCCTACTAATGAAACACCGACTAATAGAAAGCCAATTAACCATAATATGTACCTATAGAATGGCCAAGTGCCCAAGTGTTTTTTTTTATTTGAAATTAATCCTGCTCCAATATAAGTAATTATTAAGATTAAAACCACTACAGCAATTAACCAATCCATCGACTGCAAACCACTTTCATGATGTCCATGATTAATCATCCAGATTCATTCCTTTTAAAGGATTCGCTTTCCTGCGTGTCTGAAAAACTAATATCGCCCCAATAACAATCAATAATCCCGCCACGGAGTTCCAAACAATATCATAAACAATAACATTATCAACATAACGTATTTGATGAATTTTCATGATTTTATGTTGTACCGTTCCATCATATAATTGAAACAGACCTGCACCTAATAAGATACTCCCAATCCATCGCTTTAGCCAAAGTCCATTTCTCCGTCGAAGATCTGCAAATAAAAACAATCCTCCTATCGTTGCAAACCAGCTAAATGCATGAAATAGACCATCTGAAATCAATCCGATTTCGGTGGTTGATCGATCATAAAAGTGATGCCAATGTAATAACTGATGAAAAACCACTTCATCGATAAATGCTACTAATCCAATTCCAAACAACAATCCCGACAAGAGATTACGTCCAGCATACTTTGACTTTGTCGAATATAATGATGTTTCATTAACATTTTTAGATAGGATACCCATAGTGTAAACCTCCGATCTTAGATATAACTATTTATACCCTATAACACCCCCCTCCATTCTAGGTCTTGAGCACTACAATAGTAATATGACATATTTCTACATTCAATCAGTCTTGATATATCAAGAGCTTACTTATTATCTTTCAAAATATTTTTCTTCTATTACAATTTAATCTCAATATAGAAATAAGTAGATTTCATAAAACGATACTGTAAAAAATCTGAATTACACTGTTTGTTTTTCTTTACAGACGAACGCTTTTTAACAGGAAACGACTTTAATCTTTGTGTTCGATAAAGCGCAAGAAGTATAAATAGACTCTTGTGGTAGTAAAGACGAGTCCTCGGATTGTGTTTACAAATAGAGGCTCGCTAACCGCTTATCGGTTAGGCTTAGTATATTTCTGAAGTGATTTTCAAAAACAATCCATAGAATTTTATATTATGAAACTACATATCAATTGCAAATATTATTTTATCCGTTGTTTAATTTTTTCTGGAATAGATTCACTTTTTATGCCATGTCCCTCTTTTTTCGTCCACGCTTTGACTTCATAACCTTTTGCAACTATTCCTCCTTCACGTTTAAAAACATGTTCCACTCGCATTGTTCGATCGGTTATTTTTGTAATTTCGGAGTAAATATCCACCAAATCTTCAAAATATATCGGAGAATAATACTCACAAAATGTTTCGATTAGCGGGAGTAGTATATGCTTTTCTTTATAAAGGACGGAAATTGGTAAAATGGTTTTCCCGATCAACTCTGTTGTAGCTTGATCCATCCATTTATAAAAATTAGGATAAAAAACTATCCCAGCAGCATCAGTATCTCCAAAATAAGCTTTTACTTGATAGATATTGTTCACAATGAAAATCCTTTCTTTGTTCCTGCATAGGTACTTATAAAATTTGTGTGTTGGGAAGAACGAAATAAATGAACAGTCACGTCTAGCTAGCTCGGAAAACGAAGTAAATTTCTGAAGTGGATTTCATGATATGCCTTTTGGATATATAATTATGTGACAACCGCCCCTTAAAAACAGGGGCGCAGTTTGTACATTGTTAAACGGGGCTTTCGGCTTTGTTCCGTTTAATTAAGTTAGTTTATCAAATTCATACTGATAGATACATGTTTGCAAATTTTTATCTAACCCACGTGTGCAAACCGATAATTTATAATTTTCTTTGAACGTATAACATGTACTTGTTCCAGAAGGATACCTTCCTTCACAATGTTTTACATTATACGTTTGATCGTCTACTAATTTAGTGTCTATGGATTTTAATGGAAGATGTAAACCCGTGCCTATCATTTTTAAGTAACTTTCCAATACCGTCCATTTTTCATAAAAAAGATGTTGCAATCCATCCGCATATTCTAGCTCTTCATCTGAAATAATAGAAAAAATCATACTTTCAGGTATAACATCAATATACTCAATATCAATACCTATTTGCTCTTTTCCTACTATACATACGCACCATTCTCCCGAGTGAGAAAGATTAAAATGTATATCTGAATGAAGGGATAAATGCGGTTTTCCTTGCTTATTCGTAGTAATAGTTACGTCATCAAGATGAAATTGATCTAATAGTATCTTTCTAAGTAAAAGTTCACTCGTGAGGGAACGATAGGCGTCACCTACTTTTTTAAATCGCTGTACCCTCTCTCTCCTTTGTTGTGAAATATAACGGCTGTAGTAATGCACTTCACGCCAATTTTGATATGATGGTATTTTACAAGCATAGATATTCATTATCCTGCTTTTTCTCCTTTAATTGTGTCACGATTTGATTGTTTATCACTACGTTTAATTATATGACGATTTTTAAATGTTAGTATAAATGAAATTGCTAGAAATAATGCAGCGACGAAAATAGAAATCTGGTACGGAATAGGGTTCATAATGCTTTCCGCTCCATCTTGTAACACAATAAGTAAACTTGCAATCATCGATATACCAATCGCAGCTCCTAAACGATTTTGAACATTAAATAACGTCGTCGCTTTACTCATATTTTCAGAAGTTATATTTGTAAATGTTGTATATTGCATAGCAATTACAGAATGTCCTAGTGTTAAACCGATTGTAAATAATAGTATCCTTAGCACCCAAGGATTAGCAAAGGGCCCAACTATGCTCATTATTATAAAACAGATACAAGCGCCTAAAAATCCAAACAAAATGACTCGGTAGACGCCTAGTTTTTTTAAAGATATCGGTATTATTCTTGAAGCTAACATTAATCCAATGGCTTCGATAAACACAACAATACCGCTTTCCAGTGCTGTTGCACCTACTGCCTGTTGGTACATAATAGGAAATATAAAAAGTAAGCTTTGTAATCCGCCGACTGCAAAGAAAGAAAGTATACTTACCTTACGAAATGTAGACTCGGACAATAGTTTTACATCCATAATGGGTTTTTCTTTATTTATTGCGTGCAATATAAATACACTCACTAATAGTAATCCACAAATCGCAGAACTAAGGATTTCGATCGAAGTCCACCCTCGTGACGATCCTTGTGTTAAAGAAAACATTAATAAAGGATAGCCTATAACAATGAGAACAAATCCTTTCCAATCCATTTTTCCTACACTTTCCACTTGTTGTTCTGTTAGATAGAACATACCAATGACAATTGCTATTACTCCAATTGGCACATTGATAAAGAAAATCCATTGCCATGAAAGAATTTCTAGAATTAATCCCCCTACTACCGGGCCTAATGCTGGCGCAATTGCTATCGGTAAAACGAGTGAGCGTGATACCTTAGGACGTTCTTCTACAGAGAATGTTCGAAATATCATCGCCATACCGATAGGAGCCAGCATACCTCCGCCTAGGCCTTGTATAAATCTTGCTATATTTAATAGACCTACTGTTTGAACTAGTCCACAAATTATAGATGCAATTGTAAATAGAGACAATGCACTTAAGAATATCTTCTTACTTCCAAACCGATCTCCAAGCCATCCTGCTATAGGTAGAATCGCAGCAACACCTACAAGGTACCAAACCGTCACACCACTTAAGTCAGCTGATGATACTCCTAAATCTTCTCCAATCGTTGGTAATGCTACATATACAATCGTTCCATCTAACGAGGCCATAAACATTGCTAATATATAGATGAAACAAACTACTTTTCTTGAATGTAAAAATTGAGAACCAATCATTTAAGAAATACTCAACTTTTTCTTTTTCAAGCTAGTTGGAAGTAAATCTTCCCAATTATCTTCGATATAATTTTGACAATTTGTTAACCCTTCTGGACCGTATGCAATATCCCAGCCTTCAGGAATTTGGATGAAGTCGGGCCAAAGAGAATATTGGCCCTCATCATTTATAAGTACATAGTAATTCCCATCTTTATTTTCAAATGGATTCGTCATTATACGCATCCTTTCTATCTTTTTTTCTTTTTTGTAATTCTTGTTCCACGATTGCTCCAATTTGCGCAAGTGGTTCGGGTTGACACATATCTTTATGTCGACAATGAATATCGTACTCCATCATTTCTCCAGATATGAATGATTTCCATTTATTAGGGTCTGCATCTGTAAACCAATCTGGAATTATGGTCGATTTAAAGAAAATCATACTCCCATCGAATGTTTTTGGTTTGTATTCAGACATAATTTTAATCGAATTTCTATATGTTTCTTTCAAATTAATAATGGTTTGTTTGTCTAAACTAGCTAAAGCACTACCATGATGATGAAGAAGTTCAACTACATTTTCAATTGATATTTCTTTATGCATTAGTTGTTCAGGATCATACCCCCCTAACGTAAGTAAGGCAATCAGAGCATCTTGTTCCCCTTCTTCACCAGAAAGCGGAATGAAATTACTCGGATAGGAATCCATAATGAAAACTAACTCTACCTCATCACCCAGCTTCTGCAATTCAACTGTGATAGCATGCGCCACATTTCCGCCGAGAGACCAACCTAAAACTCGATAGGGTCCCTCTGGTTGCACACTTTTCATTTCCGCAATATAGTCTTGTGCCATTTCAACTAATGATTCAGGTTTTGCTTCAGATTCTGAAATTCCTTTTGCTTGAAGTCCATATATCGGAAATTCTGGTCCAAGTGTACTCATTAAACCAGCATAGCACCAGCTCAATCCACCTGCGGGGTGTACACAAAATAGCGGTAGTTCTGAACCACTCTTTCTTAATGGGAGCAGCATATTTAACGAACTTGATGTTGCATTATCTCCGTCCATAACATTAACTAATTCGGCAACTGTAGGTGCCTCAAATAAAACTCCAATTCCTAGCTCTTTCCCAAACAATTCTCTTATTCTATTCATTAACGTAACTGCTAATAAGGAATGCCCTCCTAAATCAAAGAAACTATCGTGAATACCTATTTCATCTAAATGAAGAATTTCTTTAAATAATTCACAAAGCAGCTCTTCACTAGGTGTTCGTGGTCCTTCTCCTTTTACATTTACAGTGTAATCAGGTAATGGCAGATTCTTCGTATCTAATTTTCCATGTGTCGTTAACGGAATCCTATCAATGTGAACAAATGTAGATGGAATCATATACCCAGGTAAGAAAGAAGCGATGTAAGCTTTTAAGTCAGCATCTCTTACTTCATTATCTGTCACGATATAAGATACAAGTTGATTATCCCCATGTTGATTTAGTACTGTAGTAGCCGCTTCTTTTATAGATTCATAGGACATAATATGCGCATTTACTTCACCTAACTCAATTCGATAACCCCTGATCTTCACTTGATGATCAGAGCGACCAATATAATCAATGGTTCCGTCGTCCAACCATTTTGCTAAATCCCCTGTTTTATACATTCTACTTCCAGCTTCACCAAAGGGATTAGCTACGAATCGAGATGCTGTTAAAGAACTTTGGTTAAGGTACCCCCTAGCCAATCCACCTCCAGCTACGTACATCTCACCTGTAACACCAATTGGTACTGGTTGTAAAAAGTCGTCTAATATATATATTTCTAAATCTGGAATGTTTTTTCCTATTAAACTATTACCTTGTTGATCAATAATTTCTTCATTTAATTCAAGGTAACTAACATGTACTGTCGTCTCTGTAATTCCATACATATTAATCAGTTTTGTTGTAGAATTCTCATGTAAAGTAAACCATTCTTTTAACCTTGCTAATTCAAGCTGTTCCCCACCAAACACAACATATCTTAGAGACAGTTTTTCAGATAAGTCAATTCTTTCCTGTTCTGCATACATTAACTGATAAAATGCAGAAGGAGTCTGGTTTAACACGGTTACTTTTTCTTCTACAAGAAGTTCAAGAAATTCAAGCGGCATTCTACTAACATTGTACGGTACAATTACTAGTTTCCCACCAAAGAGTAGTGCTCCCCAGATTTCCCAAACGGAAAAATCAAACGCGTACGAGTGGAACATCGTCCACACATCATCAGAACCAAAGTGATACCATTCATTCGTCTCTTTTAATAAGCGAATCACATTATGATGAGGTATTATCACACCTTTTGGCTTCCCAGTTGAACCAGATGTATAAATAATATAAGCCGCATTCATTGATGAAATTGATTGATTAATATTTTGATTAGAATAAGCCTGTAATATACGACTGCTTAATGCATCCAAATTAATTACGCTTACACTGGAAAAAGTCTCTGTTGCTTGTTTGCTTTTCTCATTCGTTATCACAATAGACGGATAAGCATCTGATAATATATAACTTATCCTTTCATCAGGGTAATCAGGATCAACAGGTACGTAAGCACTTCCTGTTTTTAGGACAGCTAAAATACTAACCATCATTGAAATAGACCTTGGCAACATAATTGATATTAGTTTTTCTGGTCCAGCACCTTGATCGATTAAATATCTAGCCATTTGGTTGGCTTGTTCGTTTAATTGCTGATAGGTAAGCTGCTTGCCTTCAAAAGTTACTGCAATATTGTTTGGATACTTATATACTTGTGATTCAAACATTTGAACAATCGATATGTCGGATAATTCTTTATTAGCTTGCTGTTTATAATCTAAAACAAATTGTCTCTCTTCCTTCGAGATAAAAAGAATATTTCCGATTGTCTTATCTGGGGTTTCCAGCGCATTTTTTAAAAATGTTAGCCAATGATGACATATCCGCTCTATCTGATTATCCTTAAATAGATCGGTTCGATATTCAATAATGCCATTCAATGCCCCATCTTCATTCGGCTGCTCCCATAATTCAAATGTCAAATCAAACTTCGCTGTTCCTGTTCCACTCACCTTCACACTGGTGTTTACTTGTGGAATATCTAGCACAGGATTCGGTGCACTTTGAAGGATTAACATCATTTGAAAGAGTGGATGCCTTGATGCAGAACGCTCTGGATTAACAAATTCCACTACTTTATCAAATGGAATATCCTGACGATCATACGCTTCCACATTAGTATCTTTTACCCGGCTCACTAATTCATGAAATGTGGGGTTATTTGATACATCTGTACGCAACACTAATGTATTTACAAAGAATCCAATTAGATCATCTAATTGCTGATTATTTCTACCCACAATCGGAGTACCTATCGGAATATCGACTCCAGAACCTAACCTTGACAAAACAGAAGCTAGAGAAGCTTGTAGCACCATAAATATCGTTACATTGTTTTCTTTTGCATAGTTCGTTATTGCTGATTGTAATTGTTGATCAATGATAAAAGGATAATGCTTTCCTTCATTTTGACGAGTTTTTGGTCGTTGTACATCATATGGCAATGGCGTTTCTACTGGTAATTCGTTTAATTGTTGCTTCCAATAATCCAACTGTTCCTTCATAGATGATTTTTCCATCTGTTCTTGTTGCCAAGCTACATAATCCTGATACTGAATTGTTAAAGGGGCATCAATGATATCCTTTTGCTCTAGACTATTTTTATAAGCTTTTGATAAATCTTTTGTGAGTGGTATTAACGACCATCCATCTGCAATAATATGATGGAATAATAGTAATAACACATGCTTTTCTTCCTCTACTTCAAAAAGGTATGCCTTTACTGGAGGCTCTTTTGTAATATCAAAATGAAACTGCTTAGCTTCCTCTACAGCACTTGCTAATTCTTCTTGATTCGTCTCAACTATATTTAGACGAATACAAGACTTATCCTCTGGTATAATATTTTGAACAGGCATTTCACCATCCGTGAAAAAGACAGTCCGTAACGATTCATGACGCTTCACTACATAGTCTAATGCTACTTGTAAAGCATGATTATTCAATTTCCCATTTAATTCTATTTCAAATGGAATATTATATGTCGCACTCGGTCCTTCCATTTGATCGATAAACCATAACCGATGTTGTTCATAAGACAACAATGCACTTGCTCTATCTTCAACGGCAACAATTTCAGTAGAAGTCTCTGAAACTTCTTGTATTAATTTCGCTAACTCTTTAATCGTTGGATAGTTAAATATCGTAGAAAAAGATATTTCCTTACTCCATTTATTCCTAATTTGCGCAATTAAATGAGATGCTAATAAAGAGTGTCCACCTAAATCAAAGAACGAATCTTCAATAGAAATAACTGGTAGATTCAATAAATCTGAAAAAATATCATGTAGCGCCTGCTGACCTTCATTTAATTGCTGTTCCACTTCAACCTGATAATATTCCGATTGTGGCAATTTCTTCTTATCCAGTTTTCCATTAAGTGTTAACGGAAATTCTTCTAAGTAAACCATTGAATCTGGAACCATATATAAAGGCAATGTATACTTTGCATGTCGTATTATATCTTGCTTGTTTATTTCATCTGCACCAACTAAATAAGCAACGAGTTGCTGATTACCTGGTGTATCTTCACGGACGATGACTTTTGCATTCATATTAGGAGAAAATGATGAAATCACTTTTTCAATTTCACCTAATTCAATCCGGTGACCTCTCAACTTAACTTGATCATCTGCGCGTTTTATATATTCAAGACTGCCTCGGCTTGTCCATCGCACAATATCACCTGTACGGTACATTCTACTTCCCGACTCCCCAAAAGGATTAGCTACATATCGCTCTGCAGTTAAAGAAGGACGACCATTATACCCTCTCGTGACCCCAGCTCCAGCAATATACAACTCCCCGTCTACTTCTGGAGGTACCGGTTGTAGATCATGATTTAGAACGTATACTGCTGTACCATCAACCGGTGCCCCTATCAATCCCTTTGGTTCATCCTTGTTCAACTCATATACAGTAGACCAAATGGTTGTTTCTGTTGGCCCATAAAGATTGGTAACAGATTGACATATATTTATCATTTCTTCTGCTACATAGAAAGGTAGTGCTTCTCCCCCTACTAACGCCTTTATGTTTCTTAATGATGCGTGTTGATGTGCTAAGATCATTTGCCAATGTGTTGGCGTAGCCTGTATTGCTGTAATTTTCTGATTGGTTATCGTTCGATTAAGCAAGATAGGATCTTGCACTATCTCTCGTTTGGTTAATACACAAGTCGCCCCACTAACTAATGGCAAGAACAATTCCAAGATAGAGATATCAAATGAAATTGTGGTTAAAGCTAATAATCGATCTTTCACAGATAGGGAAAACACATTGTCCATATATTGTAGAAAATGAACAAGACCTTCAGCTGGAACAACGACTCCTTTTGGTTTTCCAGTTGATCCTGATGTATAAATCATATATACAGCATGTTTTAGTGATTGCTCAGCAAAAAGGTTAATAGAGGTTGTAGATTGGTTATTTACTTCCTCCTTCAAAAGTTCTTCATCCAGATTAAATAAGATCGGTACAAACGAACCTGGTATATTATGACACGATACTCCGTCTGTCAGAATCATGATAGGGTCTGCATTCTCCAACATATATTCCAACCGCTCTTCTGGATAGGTTGGATCAAGAGGAAGATAAGCTGCACCGACTTTCCATATAGCGAGTATACTAACTGGTAATTTACCCGTTCTTTCTAGACTAATCGCCACAAACTTTTCCTTTTCCACGCCTTTTTCGATTAGGACTTTCGCAAGTTGATTCGATTTTTCGTCTAATTCACGATATGTTAACGCTGCTTCATCATGTTGTATCGCTACTGCTTCTGGTGTCTTCTGTACTTGTTGCCAGAAAAGGCTCACAGGATCAATGACCGAAAAATGATTTGAATTACTATTCCACTTATCTAATATTTGATACTTTTCTTCATAAAGAAGAGCAGAAATACTACTTATTAATGACTGTTCGTCCATTTCTGTACACGTATGAATCAGATGTAATAATCGATCAGCATGGCGTTCTAATTCCTGCTTCGTATATTTTCCTGCATTTCCTTCTAAATCTAGCGTAATTCCATCTTCATTACCTTGTTCATAAATATTCCACGATATATCTTCCACCGGTCCTGTCGCTAATTTATACGTTATTGCTTTCGTACCAGAAAAGACAGGGTTATAGGAAAATGGCATAACATTCACCTGTGGTCCAAAGAGATTAGAATCCGTACCAACCTTACCTAGATCTCGTTGAAGTTGTTCCTGACGGTAACGTTGATGCTGACTATTCTCTCTCATCTTCACAGAAACCTGTTCCACAATATCTTGAAAAGATGAGGTTGGATGTACAGAAATATGAAGTGGCAGGACATTCATTCTTGTACAAGGGATTTGAATGGATGCTGATTTTAATCGATTCATCATTGGAATCCCTAAAATAATTTCTCGAATGCCTTTCATTCGATACATATAGATCGCCTTTACCGCAATAATAAGATCCGGCCAACCTACTTTCATATGTTTCGCTTTTTCTTTTAGCCTCTTTAAATGATCATATTTTAAAATTCTAGAGACTTTAAACGTACTATTTTCACTTTCATATTTATTTGTCAGTGTTTCCGGTTCAGGTAAGTCTTGATATTGATTTATCCAGTAGTTGCTATCCTCTGTATACTGAGCAGATTCTTTATAGGTAACCTCTTCTTCTAATACTTTATAAAATGGACTCCATGGCGTTTGCTTATGTTGCTTTTGGTCTACTTTACTATATAAACGAGCCACACGATTTGTAAGCAATGAAAATCCATATGCATCCATCGCGATGTGATGGATGCGTTGATACCAAAGATAATGCATGGAACCTATCTTAAATACAATTTGTTTATATACATCATCTCGTCCTAAATCTACTCTACGATGAATGTCCGATTCCATAAGATGAATTGCTTCTTCTTTAGCTGATTGCATCTGACTGATATCAATGTATTGCACTTCGATATGATTAGGTTCTTGTAGTTGTTGCCATAGTCCGTTTGCATCCTCACCATACTTCATATGCAAACTATCCGTTTCTTTTACTACTTGTTTAATTGATTCAATGAAAAGTGCTACATTCATTGAATTTTTGATTTCTACATATTCTCCCATATTATAGCTAGCACTTGTCGTATCCAATTGATGCGCAAACCAAATTCCAGCTTGAGCATCAGATAGCGGATAATTCTTCATTGTTTCAATCACCTAAAACATCCCCTTACTTTACCTGAATGGTTTCGTATTCTGAAACTAATTTTTGATACCACGATTCCAACTTAGGAGATTCAATCAATTCTATAAAACTTATATCTATCCCTTCAGAATTCCAATTTTCTGCAAGCATCATAATTCGAATGGAATCCAGTCCACTTTCAATTAAGTCATCTTGCACATTTAATTGATCCGGTGACATTTCTAACATTTCTGCTACTTGTGCTTTTATGGATGAAGTAGTTATCGTATTTTCAGATGAAATATCCTCTATTAATTGCTTCATCATTAATGGTCTTGCACAACGTCCGGCTCCAAAGATTAAAGCTTCTTCATGTTGCTCCTTCGAAAAATCTGCCATCGCATCTGCAACAATAAATGGTTGAATATCACTCATAAATGCTTCTACAGCAGTAACAATGCACCCAATATTGGCATAGACACCACAAATAATTAATTGATCTTTACCATTTTCCTGCATCCATTCCAATAGTTGCGATTTCTTAAATGCACTATACCTCCATTTCGTCTGCACAATGTCATCTTCTGTAGGTGCCAACTGATCGGTAATTTTTGTCTGCTCTATATCATCATCTAGACCTGGTCCCCAAAAATCAGTAAGTAACGCTCGATCTTCTTGATTTTGATCCCCAGGTTGTGCGGTATAAACTGTTGGGATGCCAAGTTTCGTACATGTCTCTTTTATCTTTGATATATTCTTTATCAATTGTTGAATAAGAGGAGAGTCTTGACCATAAAAATCTAAAAAGTATTGTTGCATATCATGAATCAATAATACGGATCGACTTGCTTCTGCCTTCCAATCCACTTTACTTTTTGGTAGTTCATTTTCCGTTGGTAACGTATAACTTGCAATTGAAGGTATTGACATTATTTATCTCTCCTTAATAACTTTTTTGTGTTAGTTTTTCTTTTATCATTGCTCTTAAGTTTTTTTTGCTTACCTTACCTAGTGCTGTATATGGAAAACGATCCACAAATTCTATCCGATCTGGGATTTTAAAATTGGCTATTCCTTTATGTTGTAAGAAATCCTTTATGTCGTTCACTGTTAATTCTTCCTTATTTTTTATAACAAAAGCACAAGACCTTTCTCCAAGAAATTTATCTGGCATACTTACAATTGCTACATCATGTACGCCTGGAAGCGAAAGGATATAATTTTCTACCTCTTCTGCAGCAATTTTTTCGCCACCTCGGTTAATTTGGTCCTTATCTCTTCCTTCAACGATGAGATACCCTTCTTCTGTCAGTTTGACTACATCCCCAGTACGATAAAAACCATCGGATGTAAAAGCTTTTGCATTATGTTCTTCTACATTAAAATAACCAATGATAGTATACGGGCCCCTTGCTTGAAGTTGTCCAGTTTCTCCTACAGGAAGCTCATTGTCTTCTTCATCTACAATACGAATTTCATCATATTCTGACATCGGTTTTCCCTGTGTATGAATAATTACTTCGTCATCATCATCTAATCTCGTATAATTCACTAAACCTTCTGCCATTCCAAATACTTGCTGTAACTTACAATTAAAGGCTGGTTTAATTTGCTTAGCTATTTCTGCACTGCATTTCGCTCCACCAACTTGAATGACTTTCAACGAACTTAAATCTGCTTTTGTCCTTTTTTGCGCCTGTAACCATACAATTGCTAATGGTGGAACAAGTGAGGTAAAGTCTACTTTTTCCTTTTCTATCAATGGGAAGGCAACATCCGGGCTAGGATATTTACTAAGAATAATTTTCCCTCCGGCATAGATGACTCCAAAAACGCCTGGTGAACTCATCGTAAAATTATGTGCCACAGGTAGAACCGCTAAGAAATTCGTATCTTGACTTAGCCGACATATTTCTACGCTTTTTCGGAGGCTATAAATATATTCATCATGTGTACGCGGAATTAATTTGGGTAACCCTGTACTTCCACCTGATAATTGAAAGAATGCTAAATCACTTCCTGTAATAGCTGGAAATGATACCTGTTTATCAATATATAATTTTTCTAAGGAAGTGAACCTTTCTGTTTCCCCTGCAACAATCGTATGCTCCAGAGTTGGAATAGAGCTGTTTATTTCATTTGCTAGATTTCTATAGTCAAAGTTATCGTATACATCTGGAATGATATACGCTTTAGCTTCTGTAAATTCACAGAAATAGCTTATTTCCATTTTTCGGTGTAGTGGTAATGCAAAAATAGGTAAAGCACCTATTCGAAATAACGCGAAACAAACCTCAAAAAATTCAATTGTATTAGGTAGTTGTAGAACTACTCTATCTTCTTTCTCTATACCTAAATTCATGAATCCAACAGCTAGTTTGTTTACTCTCTCATCTAATCGTTGATAAGTAATGGATTTCTCCCCATCTGTAATCACAACACTGTCTTTTCTATCTCTAGCTTGTTTCTCTAATATTCCCCCGAAAGTTTCTCCGGTCCAGCATCCAGTTTCTTGATAATACTTTCTAAGACTTTCTGGCCAAGGCTTATACCCTTCTAGCATGATTCATTCCCTTCCTCTTCGTAAAAATCTATTCCAAATACACGTAGCATCGTTTGTAACTTCGCTGCTGTTTCGTTTTTTTCTTCTTCAGGAACTGAATCTTTTACTATCCCTGCACCTGCAAACATGCGAATCATATTTTCTTCAATTTCTGCACAACGAATCGTAATCGCCCATTCTCCATCACCATTTTTATCGCTCCAGCCAATTAACCCTGTAAAATAATCTCGATTAAAAGGTTCAAGCTGCCTAATGTTTTCCAATGCAATATCGTTAGGGGTTCCGCATATCGCTGGTGTTGGATGCAAATTTTCAGCTATTTCAATTGATTGCGTATATGGATCTTCTAAATGGCCGATGATTTCTGTTGAAAGATGCCACATTGTCTCTGTATGAATAACAGATGGTTCTTCAGGTACATGTAACTTCTTGCAAAATGGTCGTAATGCATTCAAAACAGATTGAACGACAAGCTGATGTTCATGCAAATCTTTTTCCGAATGGCGTAATTCCTGCGCTATTAAAACATCTTTTTCTGGATCTTTCTGTCTTGGACGTGATCCAGCCAAAGGATTGGAAACAACGATGCTTCCTTTTTTGGAAATTAATAATTCTGGACTAGCACCGATTAATGTTTTTTCTTTGCCTTCTTCGGATGTATTTAAAGCAAAGTTATACTTATCATGATTATGTGTAATTAAATTCTGGATAAGATGTGAAATATCGGGCTGCTTGTCTACATCTATTTGTAGAACCCTACCAAGAACCGCTTTTTCCAGCTTTCCTTCTTTAATTTCCTTCGTAATCTTCTCTACTGCTTTTGCATATTCCTTACCCGAAGGAATCGACTGTATATGTGTTGATGAGATAGTATCTGATGATAATGAGTTATCTACATTCTGGTAAACTTCTGACTGCTGAATTTCTTCTGGTATTACTAATGTCCCCTTATCTTGTTGATGAAATGGCAAAGCACCAATAACAATTGGATTTTCCATCCCATTCAATGTTCCTTTATGTAATAGGGATTCGATTCTTTTACGAAATGATAATCCTCGTTGTTCTTCCTCCGTAAGTTCCACTGCTTTTCCTTTACCTAAAATATTTTTACTAGGAAAAGATAATAAATAATCATTTGAATGATATTGATTAATTAGTTGTTGCTCTTCATTTAACGTTTCAACAGACATGTAATCCATCTCCCTTTATTTGCATCTATTGCGCACCTAACGTAGCTCCACCATCAACAACAATATTATTCATCGTAATATGACTTGCATTTTCTGATAAAAGGAATAATACTGCTTCAGTAATATCTGATGTATTTGCTATTTTTTGCAATGGAATACCTACTCGATATTGTTCAGGAATACCTTTTATTCCTTTTTCTATATCTGCTTCTTCGTTCCAAAATGCTCTCTGCATTTCTGTATCCGTTGCACCAGGTGATACGATATTACATCGAATTCCATAACTTGCCATTTCTAATCCAAGACACTTCGTAAACATAAGGGAAGCAGCTTTCGAAGCACAATAACTTGCCATGGATGTTCTCGGTACGGACGCTGCATTAGAACTAATTGTCACTATAGATCCTTGCTTGTTCTCTTTCATTCGATTACATACGGCTTTAGAAACATGAAAAACGCCCGATGTATTTACAGCAAATGTCCGCTCCCAGGCCTCATCGGAAAGTGTTGTTACTTCTCCTTGTGATAGTACTCCAGCTGCATTAACTAAAACATCTATACTTCCATAGATTCTATATACTTGATCAATAATTTCATTGACTTGTGTACTATCAGAGACATCAGCATAAAATGCTTCAACTGCTAACTTATCCTTCTCAGCTACACCTTTTATTTTGTGCAACTTTTCTTCTTGGATATCAATTCCTACCGCTACATAACCTCTCACTGCCAAAGCATGGAATACTTCATACCCCATTCCTTGCGCTGCACCAGTAACAATAGCAACTTTCTTTTCGATCAATTCACCATACCTCCTTTAATTGATAATCATTCTCAATACTATATAAAAAAATAAAGACGAATCTCAACTGGTGTTTTAAATGATAATGATTATCATTATCATATATTAAATACTTTAGAATACATCAAACTATCCGTCAACAAGGTAAAAATGCCTATAAAATTTAGCAAACATGCAATATATTATCCTCATTACAACCTCTTGAAGATTGATATAACAGTCTATAATTGTTAATTATCTTAAAAAACAGATATTTAAATATAAAAAGTTATCAATTGGGATTGATTCGTCGAAATGTAAACCCAATATGTAGTTTAGTTATTGCTATAGTTCAGTTTCTACCACTAACTAAAAATAGCGTGGAAAAAATTATTATTTTTTTCCACACTATTTTTGTTTCCATCTAATTTCCTACATTTTTATAAAAATTCGATAAAATAATCCTTTAGCCATCTGAAGATATGAAAAAGCATCCTCACCAAAATGAGAATGCTTTAGGCACTATATACGATTTACTTCATGGATGTAAAAACAGGATCCACCTTCTTTTTCACAGGGGGATTTACATCATCAGGTATTCCAGCTATATAAGGTTTACCTGTTGTACTTTGTTTAAATTCCTCTTTGGCTTTTGCAACAAGCTCTTCATTTGAAAAAAGATCATATAAAGTTAATGCCATTGTTTTCGCTGCTAAATGCATCCCTTTATAGCCAATGGAAGAACCATAAGAGGAAGTGGCTTGCCAGGTATGAGCTTGCACACCAACAGGTGCAGAAGTTGTCATCACCATTCCGGTAGGTGTAATCCAACTTACATCTCCGACATCCGTTGAACCTCCGACTGAAGACCCTAGCAATTGCTTATTATTCGCCATATGTGTCGGAAGTAAATCATCTGTTTGATCATGTAACTGTTTTTTCGACATCTTGACAATCTCTGGATTAATACTTTTTAATAATTGAGTTGCAAATGTTTCTTCTTCTTTTGTAAATGATATTTCCGATTGCATCATATTTTCGTACATTATGTCATTTAATGTTTCATTTGGAAGTGTTTCGTAAGCAAATGCTAAGATGGTTGATTTCACTTCTGTTTCCGTCATTAACACTGCTCCATCAGCAATCTTTTTTACTCTTTTTAACATATCATTCACTTGTTCTTTCGTAGCAGCTCGTAAATAGTACCAAACCTTTGCTTGATCAGGTACAACATTTGGAGCTAGTCCACCATTTGTTATAACATAATGTATTCGTGATCCATCTAAAACATGTTCTCGCATATAATTTGTACCGACATTCATTAACTCTACAGCATCAAGAGCACTTCTTCCGGCATGAGGTGCTGCAGCAGCATGTGCTGTTATTCCTGTAAATTCAAACTCAATGGAAACCATCGCCTGCATACTTTGATTCACTGTAAAATTGGATGTACCTGGATGCCAAGTCAAACAACAATCTAAATCATCGAATACACCCTCTCTTGCCATATATGTTTTACCTGACAGTACCTCCTCTGCTGGACAACCATAATAACGTACGGTTCCTTTGATATTTTCTTTTTTCATATACTCCTTTAATGCAATTACTGCTTCAACACCAGCTGTTCCTAATAAATGATGACCACATCCATGCCCTGGTCCATCAGCTACAATTTCTTCCCTTGTCGGTGATACCGTTTGTGATAATCCTGGTAACGCATCAAATTCCCCAAGTATACCAATAATTGGTGAGCCATTTCCGTATTCTGCTACAAATGCTGTAGGAATCCCACCAATATTAGGTTGAATATGGAAATTTTCTTTTTCTAAAGTATCGATTTGTAGCTGGCTTGCATAGTCCTCATCATAAGCTAATTGTGGATTCTCCCAGATATTTTTCGCTATGTCCGTAAAAATTCCCTCATTTGTATTTATCCAATCTAAAATCTCTTTTTTACTCATGAAACAGCCTCCTAAAATTATGCTACTTTATTTTTAAATTTCTTTTTCTCAATTAAAAGTACGATAGAAACAGTGCAAATGATACATAACAGTCCTTTAATTAACGTTGGTATAGAGAGTAGATATAGCAATAAAGCAATCGAAATTGCTATCCCCCCATATAGTGGTTTTTTCAATGCGAATTGTGCAAATATCCCACCAAATATAGAAGGTACAATATAGGGAAACACGGATTTCAAAGACTCGGGAATAATTGAAAGGACATAGGATCCTCCTAAAATAATCATAATTAAAAATATTAAATTTACAATGGAAGCAGCACCAATTGCTAATGCAGCTGCAATTTCTCCTTTTTTAGAACCAGGATCCGTTCCTATTGCATTCTGTGCAGCAGCTGCTGATGGCAAACACATATTTGCGATGTTTCCACTAAGAAATGCCATATATGTTCCCGATACTCCAAGTGTTGGATAATATGAAATTGGTTCGACAAACCAAATTACTCCTACTACAGATGCATATGCCAAAAATCCAGTTAATATTGATTGCCATCCAGGATGATAACCAAGATAAAATGATAAAGTAAAAGGTAAGCTAATGGTTAGTAGGATTACAGTCCAAATGGTTATCCTACCCCAAAAATGAGATCGTTGGTGAAAGATTGACATACTTAATGCCATGGCTGAATTTTCCTCTTCCGTTTCTATGACTCTTCTACTTACTTCCATTCAAAATCATCTCCTCTTTCATCTAAATTACAACATCATATAACTGACAGACAGCCCAACAATAATTGATATTCCTAAGGAGTATTCATTTAACCAATTGAGTTTCTTGAATTTGTTAGCAATTAAAGAGACAAGAATCATCGCGATACCTGATGCAAAAATAACAGCTGCACTCATCACTCCTTTTGCCATTTCATCCATCACAAAATTACTAAAAATACCTAACATAGCTGCTGTCGAGAGGATAATCATGATTGGAAATTCCTTATTTTTATTCTTACTAACAATTTTTGTTTGCATTTTTCCAAGTGACTTTGTAAATAGTGTAACAACTAATAACCAGCCGATACCACCTAAGCATAATACCCACACTACTAATGTAAATACCTCATTGGTAAAGGCTGATGTCCCTAGCTCAACACCTGCAGATGAAGATGCAAGCTGAGCTCCTGTAGCCTCAATCCCTGCGGAGCCAATTATACCGATTCGCATTAAGGTAAGTGGCTCTCCTAGTAAAGCAATTAATGATATTGCAACAATAATAATACCTAATGAAGGACCAATTGCATTTATCGCTCCAACTTTAAGTGCACTCTTAGCTTCCTCTTTCGTCATTCCTACACTAGGACTCGTTTTTAACGCTAATAAAATGAATTTTATTCCTTGAAAAGCTACCACACTAATAACTAATAAAGCGAACAACCATACTATAGGACTATTTGCAAATATCATTGTTGCTTCCACTATAACTCCTCCTTTTTTTCTAGATATAATTAATTTAAGATAATAGTCTAGTAATTTAGTATTATCTAAAGATTCAATTATTTTATTTTATACTTATACATTAAAAAGGATTTCCTATAATACTGCAATTACTTTGTTAGATTTTCTAACAATAAAATTTTTAATTAAAAAATGAGAATCTACCAACCTACAGTTTTGCTACCACATTTTATCGTTGATGAAAATGTGCATTAATCTGACCACGAAGCATCTCTTCCTTAACTTTTTGCTTGTTTTTCTTTTTCAGCATATTATGTTTTATTTCTCTCGTTTGTACACCTTCTTCTCGCTGCTCTGCAATATTCATCAGTGTCTCAATATCAGAGAAGGAGTATTTTCTTGTACCATTTTTCGATCTATCTGGGTAAATTAATCCGCACTCTTCATAATAACGAATTTGCCGTACAGAAAGACCAGTTAATTCATTCACAATCCCAATGGTAATGACTTTTTTATGTTTATATGAGGTCATACTTTTCCTCCTCCATCCATTTGTCATCGACTTTAATTACAAAATTCTCCTTTTATTGTTATATCTCTACATTATATCAAGTATTTTTCTCTACATATGTTAAATCATTAAAAAGGGGTCATTATACATAAATATAAAACAATGTAAATTGAAAATATAACCTTTGTCATGAGGCTAAAACCCTCATAAAAACCTCCCAACTAAAAGTTGGAAGGTTCAGATGTTATCAATATTGTATTGTTTCCTATATCAGTAGAATGTCAAATTATTAACTTAAAGAACTAGAATGAAAGTTCAGATTCAAAAAGTATTACATATTTATCCCAACATAGATTTTATCTTCATAAATCTAGCTAGTAAAGCTATATTATAATAATTAATTATATTTATGAAATAGAATTCACCTAATACTGGACTTGTAATTCTTTTACACCAAATTCTATTGCTTCATCCACATCTGACATATATACATCTAAGTCTCCTTCTGAAACAGCACTTCCCCTATCTTCACAAGTAAATGTATTATCAAAATATGGTATATATACTTTAGTTCCAAATGACATTGATTCTGGACAAGCGATAGTTTGTCCCTCTTGCACTTCTGTACCTGATGCGGTAATACCATAGGCTGGATCACCAGGTTCTTTCCCGGTAGATTCATAGCCTGCTGTATAAGCAGTTACATTGAATTTCTCTCCTTTTGCATCTGGAATCGTAATCGACTGACCAGCAAAAATAATATCCGGATTTGTTATGGATGTATTAAACTCTAATAATGTTGCAACATCAACATTATGTTCCTTTGAGATTTTGGATAGAACATCTCCCGATTGCACCGTATAGTTACTGCTTGCATGTGCTTCGTTTGAAAATAGTACTAATCCTAATGTAATAGTTAGTAGTGTGAGTGATGCTAAATACTTAATGATAAAAACCTCCTATGTGTTTATGTTTATATTTTTTTCTAATATAAATTACGCATAGGAGACTACTTCTTTTAGCCGGCGTTAATAGAATGAAATAAAGATGTAAAGGTAGACAAATCCATCATCTTTATTTGTTATAGGATAGAAAAAGGTCTGTGAAATTAAATCACAGACCTTTTCATATCAACTTTGTTTCTATTATGAAGGTATCATCATAGGCTCTTCGCTCTTTAAACCGAGTGCCTGTTCAATAGATACCTCAATCTTTTTATATAACTCTGGATTCTCAGAAAGTGCTATACCATATGAAGGTATCATCTCTTTGATTTTTGGTTCCCATTCTTGCAAATGTTCAGGGAAACATTTTTTTATTACTTCTAGCATCACATGTACTGCAGTAGAAGCCCCTGGGGAAGCACCTAGTAAAGCTGCCACGGACCCATCCTCACCACAAACAACTTCTGTTCCAAATTGCAGTGTACCTTTGCCTCCATCTTCTGTATCTTTAATTACTTGGACACGCTGGCCAGCTATAACCACATCCCAATCTTTACTTTGTGCATTTGGAATAAACTCCCTCAATTCTTCCATACGCTTTTCATTAGATAAGACAACTTGTTGAACAAGGTATTTTGTTAGCGGCAATTCCTTCATTCCAGCAGAAAGCATGGTAAAAAGGTTATCCGACTTAACAGAATGTATTAAATCAAATAAGGACCCTGTTTTTAGAAACTTTGGCGAAAAACCTGCAAAAGGGCCAAATAGTAATGATTTTTCCCCTTCAATAAACCGCGTATCGAGATGTGGAACAGACATTGGCGGTGCCCCCACTTTAGCTTTACCATAGACTTTAGCATGGTGCTGCTCGATTACGTCGGGATTATTACATACCATAAATAATCCACTAACTGGGAAGCCTCCGATATGCTTGGATTCTTTAATACCCGTTTTTTGAAGTAATGGTAAACTTCCTCCTCCAGCACCGATAAAGACGAATTTAGCAGTATGATATTCAATCTTTTCATCCTTCATATCATGAACTTTTACTTCCCATAACCCTTCACTATTTCGTTTAATATCTTCTACACTATGATTGTAATTCACATCAATTCCTGTTCGATCTAATTCTTGAAACAAAAGACGTGTTAGAGCACCGAAATTAACATCCGTTCCAGAATCAATTTTTGTCGCTGCAATAGGTTCATTTGTGTCTCGATCATTCATAATCAGTGGCATCCACTCTTTTAGCATTTCTTTATCATCTGTGAACTCCATCCCTTTAAATAATGGATGATTCACCAGCGCTTTGAAGCGCTTTCTAAGGAAATTCACATTATCCTCACCTTGTACTAAGCTTATATGTGGTAATGCTCTGATAAACTCTTCAGGATTGCGTATCAACTTACGGTTTACAAGATAAGACCAAAACTGTCTCGAAAGTTGAAACTGTTCATTGATGTTCACCGCTTTATTGATATCGATGGATCCATCTTTTTTTTCGGAAGTATAGTTAAGCTCACATAATGCCGAATGCCCTGTACCAGCATTATTCCATTCATTGGAGCTTTCTTCTCCAGGATTTTCGAGCTTCTCAAATACTCTAATTTCTAAATCTGGTGATAGTTCTTTCAGAAGAGATCCTAATGTAGCACTCATAATTCCAGCACCAATTAAGATAACGTCTGCTTGCGTATGTTTGTTACTCATTTTATCCGTCCTTATCCCCCAAAATTTTAAAACTTAAATAAAACATTAACCCCTTATACCTCCATTATAAACCTATTATTAAAATTTTTTAATATATATGGAGTAAATATAATATTCAGATTTATAAGAATGAATAAAATCCCCTTGTCTACCGTAAAAATTCTAATTTCACTTTCATTAGTTAATAATTTTTTGGACAAAACTCACCAATTTAAAAAGCCCCTAGAAAACAACTAATGTTAAGTGTTTTCCGGGACTTCTAAGTTAATAGTTTTCCCATGCCTTTTCATATATTTGAATCAAGTGTGGATCAATTAGTGTATTTGCTTTTAACTCAAAATTCGGTATCTCTTGATCTTCATCCTTGCCAAACGCAGTTAGTGCTGACATCATATCATTAGTTAGGAAACTTGTAGAAACGGGTATTTCCATTGTATCTAAATCAATTTCCTCACGACTTGCCATGACAAATCCCCAGTTTCCAAAACTTGGTACATCTACATGCAAATTCTCCGTATTCAAATCAGTTGAACTAATCGTCTCTGAAATCGTCCAATATACTTCTCTAGCGAAGACTGGACTTGTCGCTTGAACCATAATCATTCCCTCAGGTTTTAAGTGATTGCGTACTAAGGAGTAAAATTCCTTTGTGTACAACTTATTTAGACTTTCATTATTTGGATCAGGCAAATCAACAAGAATAACATCATACCATTCCGATGTATCTTCTAAAAATTGAAAGGCGTCCATGTTTTTCACTTTTACATTTTCATCCATTAAAGCCCCTTCATTAATCTTTAACAAATGTCGATTTGTATTTGCCAACTCCACAACTGCTGGATCTAAGTCAACGAGAGTTATCTGTTTCACATCTTCATACTTTAAAACTTCCTTAGCCGCAATCCCATCGCCACCACCAAGGATAAGGACATTCTCTGGATTATCTACATTTGCCATTGCCGGATGGACGAGTACTTCATGGTAGCGATGTTGATCGACCGAGCTAAATTGCAAAGATCCATCCAAATAAAGTCGGATATCTTCTTCATCATGTGTAACTGTGATTTTTTGATAACTACTATCTTCCATATGAATAATTGGATCTTGGTACAATTTTTGTTCAAAAGTAAACGCCATTTCTTCACCGAAGAACAACCCTACAATTAACAACACACCAATACCCACTCCAATTACAGCATGTACGATAAAATGCCGAATCTCTTTTCTGAACAGCCATAAGACGATTAATGCAACTGTTAAATTAATCAACCCAACTAAAAATGCTGTTTTGACCATACCAAAATAAGGACGGAATAAGAAGACAAATAATACCCCTCCAATTAAGCCTCCAGCATAATCAGAAAATAACACACGAGCCGTACTTTTATTTAATGTCACACCAATTTCATTTGCTTTACGAATTAAAATGGGTAATTCAACACCTGTTAAGGCACCGACAATTAACGTTATAGAATATAAGTAAAAAGCATCCGTTCCGGCTGGCGCAAAGGCGGTAATACCAAACATAATAAAACTAGAAAAACCACCAATGAGGGCTACACAAAATTCAATCCAAATAAATTTAATGATTAAGTTCCGCATAAACTTCTCACTTAAACTAGCACCTATTCCCATACCAGTTAAGAATAAGGAAATAGTTAGTGTATATTGTTTAACACCATCGCCTAAAATGTACGAACCTAACGCTCCAAATAAAACCTCGAAAATAATACCACAAATGGAAACAATTCCCGAGGACCAATAAATAATCTTACTTTGTCTAACTGCTTTCTCATTCAACATTCATCCACTCCACACCAGAAAAACAATAAAATAATAAACAGCCAAGCAAATACCTGGCTGCGATTTTTCTTATTTTTATGTAATCGATGCCCCGATTACAAACGCTAAGCCAATAGATACTCCTACTGACATAACTCCAACGGCAATATTGTTCTTCTTTAGCTCTTCTTCTACTGAGAAATTTCTTGTGAATAGATCGAATAGCCAATATGCTATCATTTGTAGTACCACACCAACAATACCCCAAATGATCGTATCGGTAAATCTACCACTATTATAGATTGCAAATGATAGAATAATACAGATTCCTACAATCTTTCCAATAACAGATAACGCAACTGCTATATTTCCATTTTTTACTTCTTCCATGTCCTTATATTTACGGGTCATATTCTCAAATATAAATAAACCAGCTAAAACAATAATTATTGCGATAACAAAATAAACTAATGTAGATATGAACAATTCCATATAATCACCTTCCTTTTATTTACCTGTTCCTGGTCCGCCACCTCTAAATGTCGTATTTCCACGGCCAATGCCTCCAGAACCTCCATAGCTTCCCATACCAGAATAGTCCCCATTCGAACTACGATTCCAATTGTTTCCGAACATACTATCTAACAAGCGGATGGAAAAATATGTACCTAAAAAGCTTGGAGAATAATTTCTCCTTACAAATTCCTCACCAGCGACTTCAATTAACAATACTTCTTGGTCCGCTTCGTTTTTACGTAAGGTCACAAAGAAATCATTAAAAATAATGATCTGCTGATCATCCTTCACTTCACTAATCTCTTCCGTTTGGAACTCATTAGAAAGTAGAAGACTTAGCTCTGACAAAGTAAACCTGGTTGTTGCATAAACTTCAGAATTACTCGAGTCACCTTCTATAGTTGTCATCAGCGGAAATGCGTCTTCAATAACATCGTCAATTTCAACATTTTCGTTAGCAGCATTTTCAATTATTTGCTTGATCTCTTGTTTCTGTGGTTCTTCTGGGATATCCGCTGCCATGATTGTCTCATCCTCTGAAGAACACGCTGCTAACAGGATTAACAATAATATCCCTATACATAACACCCATCTTTTACACAAATCAATCCCCCTCCACCTTTAAGAAAGGGCAGCTATTAAAGCACTGCCCTTTTCTAGAACAACTTACTCTTTATTCATTTTGGCTTTTAATGCTGCTAACTCATCGTCAACACCATTCTGTTTATTTAATTCCTCAAACTCATCATCCAAGGATCGGCTTTGGTAAGACATTGCATCACTTGTCTCCGCTTCAGCCTCATAACGCATAACTTTCTCTTCCATTCGTTCAAATCCTTGTTTAGAACTATCACTACCAATAGAAGACATTGTACGATTAATTTTTGTTCTAGTTTTAGCTGATTCTGCACGCGCTTTTAAAGAATCCTTTTTCAATTGCATTTCTTGGTATTCCTTTTTCATTTCATCTAACTTGGATTTAAGAACTTCAGAATCATTTTTCGCTGTTGTCCAAGACTCATTCAAGCTAGTTGCAGTTGCTTCATGCTCTTTCTTATCTTGAAGCGCACGTCGAGCTAAATCATCATTTCCCGCTTCAATTGCTTGCTCAGCTTGTTTCTGACGTTTTTCCATCATAGACTTCGCATCATCAGCTTTGCGCTTCAACATTTTTTCATTGGATATTTGTTTTGCAACAGCAGTTTCTACTTCACGTATATCCTCTGCCATATCACGCATGTATTGATCCAACATTTTCACCGGGTCTTCTGCTTTATCAAGAGCAGAATTTAACTCTGAACTTACCACTGTCTTTACTCGATTAAAAAACTTAAACATATTACTCTCTCCTTCAAATTATATTCAATTTGTATTCATTTTTGTAGTCGTTATGTTATACGAAATAACTCATCGTTATGTTTCATTTATTTTACAATGAACCAGCCATAATTTTAATTTCATAGGATTCGATTGGATAGCCTACGCTTACTTCTACTTCAGATCCCCATACTTCTAAACTGATAAAATTTTCTTCATCTGCATCTGTATACTCTGCATATTCTACTTCAGATCCTTGTAAATTAGCACTTCTTCCTTCACCGATTATTCTAGCAGTACCAGATTCATCAAAATAGTATTTATTCCCATCATGGCTAAGCTCTTTTGGAAATGGCTTAGAAACAGGCAACGTAACTTTTTTATAAATTCCTAATTCCAATTCATCATCCATTTCTGCTGCTAACCAAATTGTATTCTTTCCTTCTAGTAGTTGATAACTATACCATTCATAATTTCCAGATCGATATGTTATTTTCCCAACAACTTCATAATCGACTAAATCATAAGTTACAATGTCTCCAACTTTTATCGTCAATACATCTCTTTCTTTTGGTGCAGGTTCATTTTTCTTGTTTTTAGAAAAAATCCTCGAGAATATCCCCACATTTTCACCCCACATATCTAGTCATTATCACTATTTATAAAAATTATATGAACTTTAATCCTATTATAATTCTAACTGATTGACCTAAAAAATAAAAATTTAAAGATACCTGTAGATCAAATTACTTATATTCAATCCCGTGTTTATCCTTCTTTATTCCTCCACAACTTAACCTGGAAAAATTGCATAAACAAAATAATCGGTTTATACTCATCTATATACTGGTCGTAAATTAATTATGTAAGGGGAAGTTCATCACATGGATGTACTGGGAAGACATATTATTGCTGAATTGTGGGAGTGCAATTTAGATAAATTAAACAATATCGATTTTATTCGAGATACATTTATAAAGGCAGCAGTCATAGCCGGTGCAGAAATACGTGAAGTTGTATTTCATCCATTCGCACCATATGGGATAAGCGGTGTTGTTATTATCTCTGAATCCCATTTAACCATCCATAGTTTCCCAGAACATGGTTATGCAAGTATTGATGTCTATACATGCGGAGATAAAGTAGATCCGAATATTGCAGTAAAATATATTGCAGATGCTCTTGAATCGAGTTTAGGGGAATTTAGAGAAATTCCACGAGGGATGGGACCAGTGAAGCCGAAACCAGTACAAAAAATAAAGTGAAAATAAGTAATACGGCTTCTGTACTTCCCCACATTAAACGATCCTTATAATCCAATATATCCTTGTTTTATTGCTACCGATACGGCTTCTGATCGTGAATTAACACCTAATTTATTATAAATATTTGTTAAGCGCGACTTCACTGTTCTTTCCGCTATACCTAACTCAAAAGCAATTTCTTTGTTTCTATATCCCTTAGCAACTTTAGTGATTATATAAATTTCCTTTTTTGATAATTGTTGATTATTCATTGTGTCATTATTAATACTAAATGAAGCATCATTTATATGCAGTAATTTTTCCATAATCTCTGGTTGGATTAATGTTTCACCTCTAACTGCTGATTCTATCGTTCTCATTCCACTCACCTCTTTACCTTCATATTTCAATTAATCGCCAATCTTCCTTTTTATTACATTACTGCTGGATTTTTCTATTACATAAGTATCGTGGATTTCATATAAGGTTACCTATACCCTTTATCCCTTAAAAACCTCTAATTTGAGGAAGAACTTTCGGAACAACCGATACATTTTTTATAGAAAAAGATTAGACACGCTTAAACTCCTTACGGTATCAAAAGATTAGTAGAAGAAGTATTATAATCACAAAACAGGTATAAAAAGCCTGTCTCTATCCAAACTCCAAAAAACGGCGATAGTAGCTGATTTGAAATAATATCAAAATCTTCTTTACATTTTCCATAATCAGTTATATTATATGAATTAAAAATAATAATATTCATATATTCAAGAAGGTGAGAAAATGGTTAAAGGTTTTAGTAAACAAGAGAAACAAATAATCTATAGCAAATTAATTTTAGAAGGAAAAAAATTGTTTAGTGTTTTTGGACTCAAGAAAACTAGCATTTCTCAGCTTACGAAAGCAGTTGGGATTGCGCAAGGGACGTTTTATCAGTTTTTCACATCAAAGGAAGAGTTGTTTTTTGACATTTTAGAGGAAGAGGAAAAGGAAATAAAACAGAAATTGCTGGACAAAATTGGTGAAGAGCCTATGACACGGAAGGCTTTTAAGGACATGCTTTTATTCGCGTACTCAATGATCGATCAACATCCAATTATTAAAAGCCTTTTTCAAGAAGAGAGTATGGAACATCTTGTAAGAAAGTTACCTCCAGAAAGATTCCAGCAGCATTTTGAAGAGGATGAATTTGTACTGACCCCATTGTTAGAAAAATGGCAAAGGAGTAATGTGTTAATTGACAAGGATCCAGCTATCATCACAGGTGCGATTCGAGGCTTTTTCATGATGTTACTTCACAAACAGGAAATTGGTGAGGAAGTTTATCCAGAAGTTGTTGATTTACTTGCCGAGTGTTTATCGGCGGGGTTTGTTAGAGAGGGGAACGACAGATGATCAGTGTGAAAAACCTCGTTTACCGATATCCAAGTAAAAAGGAAGATAGTATTAAAAGTATATCGTTTACTGTGAACAAAGGAGAAATTTTTGGTTTCCTTGGTCCTTCTGGTGCAGGAAAAAGTACGACTCAGAAAATCCTTATCGGTATCTTAAAAGGGTACAAGGGAAGTGTAATGATAGATGGATGTGAATTAAAGACACTTAATTCTTCCTATTATGAACGAATTGGTGTTGGGTTTGAATTTCCAAATTTTTATCAGAAGTTTTCTGGGCTGGAGAACTTAAAATTTTTTAGTCGGCTATACAAGAATAATACCCAGGATCCGATGGAGTTGTTAAAAAGTGTTGGTTTGAAGGAAGCTGCTGATGTAAAGTTTGGCAATTATTCAAAAGGGATGAAAATGCGCTTGAATTTTTGTCGTGTCTTACTAAATAACCCAGACATTATGTTTCTCGACGAGCCAACGTCAGGTTTAGATCCAGTGAATGCAAAGAAGCTAAGGGAACTCATTCAAGCAGAGAAATACAAGGGGAAGACGATTATTATCACCACTCACAATATGCTGACCGCGGAGGTACTATGTGACCGTGTTGCCTTTATCGTAGATGGAAACATTTCATTAATTGATTCTCCTAAACAATTAAAAATTGTGAACGGAGAAAAAGAGTTAAACGTCGAGTACCGTGATAGAGAATCCGTTAAGAATGAGGGATTCTCGCTGCACCGGTTAGGTGAGAATGCTAGATTCCAAGAGATTCTAAAAGGTTATGAGATTATCACGATGCATACCAAGGAAGCAACCTTAGAGGATATTTTTATACAAACGACAGGTAGAAAGCTTATATGAGAATAATCGAGTTGTTCCAGATGGATGTAAAATTTCAATTACGCCACGGTTTTTATTATGCTTATGCCCTTGTCACTATTTTTTATATCGGCGTACTCTTACTCATCCCAGAAGCCTATGTACAAACAGCTTCTATTCTAATTGTGTTCACTGATCCATCAGTTTTAGGCTTCTTCTTTGTTGGTGGTCTTGTCCTGCTTGAGCGCGATCAATCGATTTTTAGTACATTATACGTCACACCGTTGAAGATTCACGAGTATTTAATTAGTAAAGTAATGTCGTTAACGCTTCTCGCAGCAGTTACTAGCATAGTTTTATTCATTGTGATTCATCAAAGTTCATTTCATGTTGTGCCGTTTTTACTTGCGGTCATACTTTGTTCAATGTTTTTTACGTTGTTAGGAATTAACTTGGCTGTTCGAGTAAAGTCAGTCAATGCGTTTCTATATACGTCCCCACTTATTGTGATTGTGTTTTATTTGCCATTAGTCGATTATATTGGAATTTTCGATACACCTATTTTTTTCATTTTGCCAACCCAAGCAATATTGCTCTTGATGGAATCAGCGTTTAGAGGAGCACCGATAGGAATCTATCTGTACTCTGTTGCCGTATTAGCAGTTTGGATTGGTCTAGTGTACCTATGGACATATCAATCATTTCAACAATTTTTAAAAAATAAATGCTTTACTTAGGGGGAAGCATATGATTAAAAAGGTTGTCGTACTATCGATTGGCGATTGGAAGAATATTCGTAGGGATCCGTTACTCATTTTTTCGATGTTCGGAATTTTACTATTGGCTTCACTTGTTCGATTTGGTCTACCAAAGCTTGATACACTGATTGATACACATACAACGTTTGAATTAACACAGCATTACCCTCTAATTGTTAGCTTGGTGTTACTGATGACACCACTGATGATTGGCTTGCTATATGGATTTGTCATATTAGATGAACGAGATGAGGGCGTGTTACTTTATTATGCTGTAACGCCGTTAACGAAGGTTGGTTATCTGTTTTGCAGATTACTACTACCAATGATCATAACATTCCTTCTATCGTTTATCGTCATCCTGATTCAAGGGGTGGCTGAATGGCAGATTATTACGTTTGTTCCGATTGCATTATTACTAGCACTGCAAGCACCACTGATTACGATGCTGATGGCCAGTCTTGCTTCTAATAAAGTGGAGGGTTTAGCCCTTGCCAAAGTGATTAATCTGTCTATACTGGCTCCATTGATTGATTATGCAATTTCAAATCCACTATCAAAAGTGATGATGATTTTGCCGATGTATTGGCCAGCATATACGTTTATCTTAATAAGTCATAATGAGGATTGGATTCATGCTTTCCTGATAGGTATAGTTATTACTATCGCGTGGTTCGTCATGTTGAATCAATTATTTCAAAAGAAGATAGGGTAAGGGAGTTAAGAGATAGATTACTATTTTTAGCTTGTCGATTATCTTAAACAACGAGCTATGAGCTATGTTAATTAATTATTGTTGATTCTATGAAATACAGAGGAACTCTTAGAGTTCCAGCTGTAATAGCTAATGAATTTCATCACAATATCTGTTTTTTTGGATCACAGCACAGGAACATTGTTTTTAGAGCCAAATTAAAAAACTCGCAAACTATATATTAAGGTTTACGAGCATAAAATAGTTTTTTAAAAGGCTAGATCCCTTGCTAAAGGACCTGAACATTGATATCCAAATCGTCAATTAAAAGTTTGGACAATTTTTTAAAGGCAATAAAACCACTCTTTAGTTTTTTGGTAATCCTATGGATTTATGGATTAGTACGACGACTCAACCCCTTATTGGACAATATTTGAGCAAAAGAAAAAGACTGAACCCGTATTGAATTCAGCCCGAATTTTTTTTGATTTAGGATTGAACACCCTATTGGATGATGATTGAAAAACATTATCGAATGCTTTCCCTGCTGTTCTCTTCGTCCTCTTCTAACTCAGAAACCAACTAAGTTCAATCAGGGATTCGCTTCCTAGATAGTTTGAAGTAAAAGCATTATTCTTTTTGGATTTCTTCTGTTCTCAGTCATTTTCCATTCATCACCTTTCACTCATTTCGCTTTATTAATATAGTTGAAGTAAGCAATGTTTTCCACTAGGATAGCTCCCATCTCAGCATCTGCATACAAAATGATAATCATTAAAAAACTTAATCCCTAATATTCTTTTATTTGGATTTTCCAAATAATCTTCTTGAAGCATTATGAGCCGCTTGAAATATAGTCAATAGTTTTGTTTGCTTTATTTTAATTCTTTTCTTCAGGAAAAAGGATGGAATCCTAATTGAATCCAGCCTGTAATCCGATCAATCCTAAATAAATATTGAATTATGCTTAAAACAAAACTTTGTCACAAACGTTTTATTGGAATATAGACCTCTTCTTTTTTGTCCGTTACATACTTAAAGAAAGTCAACGTTATTAAGAATAAGATTATTTTTTTATACATGTTAACCTCCTTTTAAAAACGAATTCCTCCATCAGCCCGAATGACTTCACCATTTACAAAATCACTTAAATCAGATGCAAGAAAAAGAGCTACACGAGCTATTTCTGCTGGCTCGCCGGGTTTTTCCAGCAGTATTGCGTTTAATTTATAGTCTCGTTCTGACACAGGTATCTGTTTCGACATATCGGTTACGACAACACCGGGAGCGATAGCATTCGACCAAATACCTTTTCCACTATATTCTTGAGCAATCGCTCTCGTTAATCCAATTATCCCTGCTTTGGAAGCAGCATAATTAGCTTGACCTTTGTTGCCGGCCAGACCCGATAATGAAGACAGATTGATAATTTTTCCGTATCGTTGTTTTATCATCTTTCTTAAAGCGTACTTAGAAGTCAAAAATGGGGCCGTCAAATTCGTCTCTATAACTTGATGCCATTCCTCTAACTTCATATTTATTAGGAACTTATCCCTTGTTATGCCGGCATTGTTTACCAGGATATCTATTCGTTTATATTGATTAACAGTGAAATCAATTAATTCTTTAACAACCTCTTCCTTGCTGACATCTCCTCTAAATATAGAAGCGGTTCCATCCATAGATATGATTTCTTCATATATACTTGTAGCCTCTGTATCGTTATGAACATAGTTCAGTACAACTTTTGCTCCCTCTTTAGCAAAAAGCAAAGCGATGTCTCGCCCTATTCCTCTGGAGGCTCCTGTTATGATAGCCACTTTATCTTGTAGTAACATTGTATTCATCCTTCTTTACACATCTATTGATAATTTCCTGTAATTCATTTGTTTGGATGAAGTTCAAAGGGTCTAGTCGCTTTGTAAAAATTACCCTCCCCCCTAAATCACCGATAAAGAAAGCGATGGTTTCCACTGTAGATTCTACATATATGGAAGATTCCTTATTGAATTCACTTTTTTTATAATGATAAGCGGTATGTGCTAAATCATTTAATTCATCAAACAACCAATCAAATGGACTATATGTACCCTTAATTGTAGTACCGTCATTCTCTTTATTTGAGAATTCATTAGTTTGTTTATCGTCCACTTCTTCTACAAACATAACTGTCTCGATAACTTCATCTGGATCAGGTAAAGTACTTACCACCGTGCCACCTTTTTGTACAAATTCATAAATTTGCTCCTTTTGTTCACAAGTGGGTAGTAACCCTTTGAATTGCAAAGCAGGGGGAAAAGACCTATCCTTTTCCCATTGCTCTCTTTTGGAACCATTAGCATTTACGACAATAATACTTTCTGAAGACATATTGTCTATATTGGTTTCTTTTGTGACGGGTACCGTTCCTGAAATTTTGTCAAAACCAACTGTATAGATCATACTACTCTGCCTCCCTTTTTAAGACCTGACGATCTCCATAATCCGTATATGTTTTCTTTTTAAATGGGAGCCACCAGTTAGCTCTACCCATTAACTTCATCAATGTAGGTACTAATATTGTTCTTACCAGTGCTGCATCTACAAAGATGGCAAATGCAAGACCTAAGCCAATTTCCGCAACGGTTCTGACTTCGACTATGGCAAACGCACCAAATACTACAATCATAATTAGTGCTGCACCATTAACTATTTTCGCTGTCTCAGAGATTCCTTTTATAATACTTTCATTGTGACTCACTCCAGAGTCATGCAATTCCTTCATACGGCTAATAATGATAACTTCATAATCCATGCTCAGACCAAACAAGACCGCAAATAGCACGACAGGTGTGACAGAATTTATTGTTTGATCGACATCTGCTGTAAACGAGAAACCATTTTGGAATACGAATACTAACAAACCGACACTTGCTAAGGTAACAATTGCATTCAGCACAATTGCTTTAATTGGTATCAAGATAGATCTGAAAGTAGCTATGAGAATAATGAAACTCACACCAAATATCGCCAGAATTATATAAGGAATATTCTCGATGACTTTATCATCAAAATCTACTCCAACGGCCGTTTCTCCACCCACCAATACGGACAATCCATCTGTTTGAACCGCATCTACTTCCGAACGAATATCTCTTACCAGGTCATGTGTTTGTTTGGTATCTGCAGCTTCGATTGGTGACACCAGTATAATAGAAGTCGATTCACCATTATCTATATTCACGAGATTTTCCATAGGCTTCGTTACTTCATTTGGCAATTCCTCTATATTCTCAAAGAAGGACTTATAGTCACTTACTGCCCAATCTTCTTCCCAATTCGTAATACTGGTTACTTCTTCAACACCGTCCAGGCTTTCAATATTAGAAGTTAATTCATCTATACTTTCTATGTTTTTAGGGTCTAGTACCGATTCATCTGAATGCACAATAACTTCTATCGGAAAAATATCCCCTTGTTCAAAACTAGCAGTTAAAACTTCGAATCCTTCTCTTGATGGTTCTGATTCAGGTATGCTTGTTGCACTTGCCACCGGCACCTGCATATTAACTTGTAAGGCAGGCCATACCATGATGAGTAGAACTACGATAGCTGGTAACGAGAATACAACAGGTTTTTTAATTACCTTCGCAATAAACGAGTCCCATTTATCCCCATTTTCTGTCTTTTTGCCTTTTGATAACTTACCCCAATTGATTTTTTCTCCCATTAACATCAGTATTGAAGGTAGCAATGTCAAAGAAGTCAGGATAGCGAATATAACTACAATCACGCCACCCAAAGCAATTGAATTGAATATCATCATATTCGGAATAAATAGAGCTGCTAAACTGATGGCTACGGTAATACCAGAGTAGAATACCGCTCTACCTGAAGTCTCTACCGAAATTTTAACTGCATCGGATACCGAATGAGACTTTAATTCATTTTTAAAGCGACTGACAATAAACAGTGCATAATCAACTACAACTCCCAAACCAATCATACTTATAATATTGAAAGTTAGGATATTCAATGTGTACTGCTGCCCGATAAAGTAACATACAGCCATTGTGTTAACTAGAGCAAAAGCTGCAACGATGAGTGGAACTGCTGCAGAAGCTACTGTCCTAAACACTAAAAGTAAAATGACAACCATGATTGGTATTGCGATCATCTCTGCTTTAACTACTTCTTTCTTCGTTACATCATTCAGTCCATAGGTTAGAGCTGGACTACCGGTTAACTCCGTATAGAACCCGCCTTTATTTAGAGGTTCTAATTTTTCTTGTAATACAGGAGCTGTGTTGGTTGCCTCGTCTTCTGTACCCGACAACCCTATTAATAGGTATGTTGTATTTTTATCCTTCGAAATAAATTGTTCACTTTCATCGTCGTAATAAGTTGTAATTTCTTCTACATGTTGGACATCGCTAATTTCTCCTGCGATTTCTTCTATATGCTCTCGATAGCTGTCATTTTCGATGGTCAACTCATTATTATTTACTACTACAATCGCATTTTGAGCATACCTATTTGAAAACTCCTCAGATACTAATTCCTTCCCTATCATTGAATCACTTTCTGGATCATTAAATCCTCCAGCCGATAATATACCTGGGAATTGCAAAGCAAAGTATGCACCAGAAAGCAAAAGGATTATCCATGCTGTAATAATCTTCTTTGGGTGGGCAGTCACCCATTTTGATAGTTTAGAAAACATTTATTTATCACCTTTTCTTCGATTTGAAATTCTGGATCAATCCTCATAACCATCGCAATGGCCTCTACTTTTCTTCGAGCATCAACAAGCGTTTTAGTCGGCAATTCCGAGACTAGCTCCAATAAGGCTATCTTGGCTTGTTCTGGCCTGCCATTATTTAGTAATGCTTTGGCATAACCCATCATTATATACACTTCTTTACCTAACTCGTTAGCCTTCTCATATAATTCAAGTGCCTTCTCATGGCTTCCGCCAATAAATTGAGGCATTTCCATATACCATACCGCCAACGCATAATAGTTAGATGCGTGAGTTGGGTTCTCTATGATGGACCTTTCCAATATCTTTCTACCTTTCATTAACAGAAAAATTTTCTTCGGTGCCATCTTGCTGTTTAAGCCGATCCTTCCAATTGCCCTGGATTTTTCAAAAAGTGCTATTGGATGGTTTGGTCGCACCTTTAATACTTGATCACAAATGTAAATTACTCGTTTGTGTAATAAATTAGGGGAGAGTGAATCTTTTGGATACGCTCTTATTCCTCTTTCGTTCCATTCATAAGCTACCCTTAACATTTCCTCCACCAATAAGGATTCTTCACTTGGTAAATCTCGGATGAAGCGATCTTCATCGTTTGATAAAGATTTTATGGAATTCATTACTCGTTTCATGTAGATATCCAGTTTGTTTTTGTCCCTATTTCTCTCTAACAGGATTGGCTCTCCTATTTGTATTTTTGCTTTTCTGAGGCTTGGTAGTAGTTTCTTTCTCGGTAAAATATCAAAAGCTCCCTCTATACCTACAGGTACAATTGTTACATCTGCAGCTAAAGCCATTCGTATTGCTCCTTGTTTTCCCTGATATATTTTACCTGTCGGACTTCTTGTTCCTTCCGGATAAATACAAATTATTTCCCCTTCTTTTAGTTTGCTTACTACCGCCTTAAAAGCCGTGATATCAGTTGCATCTCGATTTAATGGAATAGTTCCCATAGACATATGCCATTTCCGAGAAAGATAAGTATCAAAAGCTTCTTTTTTGGTTAGAAATAAAACTTGTTGCTTCATGTAATAATTCACAACAGTAAAGATAAAAAAGTGATCGAAGTAACTTGAATGATTTGGAACAATAATATATGGTCCTTTTTTAGGTAAATTCTCAATCCCAAAGACTTGCTTTATGAAAAAATTCTTACTGATAAACACTATGAGTGACTTAATAAGACGTTCAATCATTTTCATACACCCTCATTTAGATGTTAGTCATTACTTTCTCACGAACATCGTATTTTTCTCGATACTCCTTCAAATACTCAATGGTGATATAAGGGATATTGAATAGTCTCCTCATGCTAAACAAATCTGATTGTCTTGCCATACTTCCATCTGGTAAAATAACCTCTACAATAACTGCCGCTCTTTTACATCCAACTAATTTTGCCAAATCGGTCGATGCTTCAGTGTGACCACTTCTGGCAAACACCCCATCATCTTCTGCAATTAGAGGAAACACATGACCAGGTCTTACAAAGTCATTCGGTGTGCTATCTTCGGAAACTGCCAACTGTATCGTCTTAGCACGATCCCAAGCCGATATACCAGTTGTCACCCCATGCTTTTCATGGGCATCAATTGAAACAGTAAATGCTGTTTGATAAATCTCCGTGTTATTTTCTACCATTAGTGGAAGGTCAAGTCGTCGAGAAATATCTTTTGATATTGGCATACACACTAAACCTTTTCCATGTGTAATCATAAAGTTTACGGATTCAGGAGTGATTAGTTCTGCTACACCAACCAAATCCCCTTCGTTTTCCCTACCTTCATCGTCAGATACAATAACAAGACCCCCTTTTCGCAAAACATCTAATGCGTTTTCAATCGAATCAAACTTTTCCATACTGCCCCTCCTAAAAGTGGGTGACCACTCACCCATATTTTTTTTAATAATAAAGGAAAGGATTTCTCCTTTCACTTAATTAATAGCTTTGCAAGATAATCCATTTTGAATTAGGTTTACTAAAAACTCCACTTTCTCTTCTTTAGATACATTTTCAAGCAAGGGTTTTGCCTGTAAACTTGGTATAAGCATAGTTACCATAGATAGTATCAAATATCCCGCTTCTTCGGGGTAAGGTGTGTTGAATGTGCCTTCTTTAACCCCTTGTTTAACAATATTACAAAACGGCTGCTCTAAATCTTTAAATAAAGCATGTACTTCATCTTGGAAATCAGGATTATTTTGAAATTGGTATCTCGACCACAAAATGAGGAATGGCAATCCCTCTTCTTCGAGCCTGAATAACAATTCCATACAAACTTTCAATTTTTCTAAAGGCGTAACCTCAAGATTTAACACATTCTTGGATGATTCGTTAAATAGATCAACGACTGTTTGCATGGTAGCTAAATACAGTTCTTTTTTCGTTTTAAAATACAGATATATCGTACCTTTTCCTATACCTGACATAGTAGCTATTTCATTTATGTTCGAGTTATCATACCCCTTCTCGGCAAATTCTCTCGCTGCAATTTCAATTATTGTTTGCCTTCTCAATTCTTTTTCATTTTTCATTCTGATTTCCTCCTGGAGATGAGTGACCGGTCACCCATATATAGAATTTAAATCATTCTGACTTTTAAGTCAATACTCTTTTTGAAGTTTTCTAATAATTTTCCAATTTACTCTTTAGGACTAACAAATTTTGATAAACAGCTTTTTGTAAATTATTTTTGGCTAATTGCAATGGGAAATAGCTAATCTTTGAAGGGGATAATCGTGCTTTGTTGTTTAATAAAGTTTGGCTTCCATCGACACTCAGCGTATACTCCATCTCGTAGGGAAACCAGTCGCCTTTAATTACCATTACCAGTTTTTGGTTGGGTATAGAACTTTCCAGATAACCTTCTTCGTATTTGGGGCCGCTAGATTTCCTGTATATGCCGTATAGCTCTTTACCTGCTCCGTTTTTCTTTTTCAACTTTTTCACTTCTGAAACTGCATAATTCCATTTAGAGAAGTTTTCGACTTTGCTTAAATATTCATATACCGCAGAAACATCTGTATTGATTCTGAGACTATTTTGAAACTCCACCATCCGTTCTTTCACCTCCATTTCTTGTCATTATTTTTACCATAACTTAAACGGATTTTAACATAAGGGATTTACTTCTACAACAGGGAAATTTGCCCAATTGTCTCGCTTTAATAAGAAATAAATAACATTTTTCCTCCAATAATCAATTAAAGTTTCTTTTGCTATTGGTTTACTTTATTCTTTTCAAAGTGATACATAAATGTTCCCTTTGTTGTCTCTAGGCTGTTGACTTCTTAAAGGAGGACCACCCCTTTAGCTTTTGGCCGAGCGTTTCGGGGTGGTTTTCTCTTCCTTTAAAAATGTCATTAACTTGTTTTAAAAATCCATAAGGAACCTTAACTTATATAGAGACACTTTCTCATTCCGGTAAGCCCTTTTCGATTATACACTTACCATTATCTCTTATTTTTTATCATTTTATTTTCGTCTACTATATGTCTCTGTTACTTAGTCGTTCTCTTCCCCAAATCCCTTTCCATCCATACTCCTCCAAAGCTCCACCCACTCTTTTACGCCCCAAGGCAATGTTATTAAGTTCTTCCCTAAAACCCCCGTTTTTCGCCCTCTTTTTTCCGTTCTGGCTTGTATCGAATATTCTGCCATTGTAACTAAGTCTTTCCCCCGAATTGGGGAGTATTAAAAGAACCCAGTTATGACAATTGATAGAAGAGCAAAGCAAAGAAAAGAGAGGAAAGAACTCTTTTGTCCCCCTCTCTTGCTTCTATTATCCCGGGTTCCTATTTGGAAAAACCCGAGAAATTATTGGATTAGACCCCGAAATCGGAGAAGTATTTTAACGGAATTGATGTCGGAGGCGGAAATGTTTATTTTAATTAGGAGATTTATGTTTTAATTAGACAATTCCTGTTCAGCACTAATAAAAACCTACAAAATTTCACCCTTCAAACCCGCATTCCACCGTTTCAGTGATAATAGAAATTTACAACAGATCCCGCTTTTTCTCACCTTTTGATTCACGTTTTTCTGTAAAACTTTATTATTTGATGATAATAAAGTTTTACAACTCACGCTTTTTTCACGTTTTTATTCTTATTTTTTGGCTGTTTTGTAGTTTCTATTGTTAGTTGTAGGTTTTTATTGTTTGGTTACAATTCCTGTACAACCAAAATAAACTCTTCCCAAACCTCCCCCCTCCAACCCGCATTCCACCGTTCGAGTTAAAATAAAGTTTTGCTACGGAACCCCCATTTTGGACGTTTTTTGGTTCAAAAATGGATGTTTTTGGGCTCTATTTCACCTGTTTTTTCAACATTTTTTCCGTATTTGGAATAAAGTTTTCCGATAATGTTGCGTAATGGAAACACTAGAAAACCGAGAAAAGACAAGGGATGAACATGAAAAAGACCCTGAAATCGGAAATGTTTATTTTCACGAAATCGGGGTCTTAATCGGAAATGTTTATTTTGATTGAGAGATTTACTTTTTAATTAGACAATTCCCTCTCCTGCCTATTTACACACTCAATATGCATGATCTGTGGGAACATATCTACCGAATTAAAATAGATTTTTATGGACTAAATTTTGAATGTCCTTCTTGAACCTCACTACTGAATAAATTAACGTAGACCTTTATCACTTCCAAAGTAGAATGTCCCAAAATTGCCTGCAATTGAAAAGCATTAGCACCATTCATAACACTTAATTTTGCAAATGTGTGACGAAAAGTGTGAGGGGAACAACGTACATTCTTTATTTTTGCCACTTCACCATAGTATTTAATTCTATTCTGTATTTGTCTCTTGCTCATCGGTGCATCATCTTGTGTAATAAATAAATAATCGTTCTCTATTTGTCCTCTAATAGATACATATTTTTTAAGTTGATCTATCATTTTATTCTGAATGGGTACAAACCTTTCATAGCCACCTTTTGTTTTTGTTATACGAACTACCTTCTGTGACCATATAATATCAATAACCTTTATTCCAATAAGTTCATTCGCTCTAACGCCGGTTTCCAACAACAAAAGCATAATAGTTTTATCCCTATATCCAACAAAAGTTCGAAGGTCACAAGCATTGAATAATGCTTTAATTTGTTTCTTATCAAACGTTTCAACGATTCTTTTTCGATCTTTTAACAGCTTAATATCTTTCATTGGGTTTACTTTAATATAGTTTTGCGACTCTAAAAGATTAAAAAAAGATCTTAATGCACGCAGACGTGAATTTATACTAACCGCCTTTATACCCTTTTCTTTCATATACATTACGACATGTCGCTTAATAATCTCATTAGTTATTTCATAAGGAGACAGATTTAAGCCTTGTTCATTTAATATTTTTCTAAAAGTTGTAAGTTCGCTACGATAATATTTTATTGTATGTTCTCTTAGATTTTTATACTGGCAATCCCAATAAATACCTCTAATAGTTCATCAAAAGAATACTCAATTGCTTCTGGATCATCTAAAACAACCCTTAGCTCATCCTTACTTAAATCCCCTCTTCTTTCACCCTTGCGTTTTCCTGCAATTTCTCATTTTTCCTTCTAGTCATTTTACTTCCTAAATCGTGCGAAATGGGCAATAAAAAAAGAGCCCTCACAACTGTGAGAACCCTTGATCTTAAAGGCTTTTTCCCGCTTATTCTGATACCGGTGGTCGGGGTCGAACCGACACTCCGTAAGGAACACGATTTTGAGTCGTGCGCGTCTGCCAATTCCGCCACACCGGCATATTGGAGGCGGTAACCGGATTTGAACCGGTGATAAAGGTTTTGCAGACCTCTGCCTTACCACTTGGCTATACCGCCACTGCCTCTGGAGCGGAAGACGGGATTCGAACCCGCGACCCCCACCTTGGCAAGGTGGTGTTCTACCACTGAACTACTTCCGCAATGGCTGGGCCACCAGGATTCGAACCTGGGGTACACGGGATCAAAACCCGATGCCTTACCGCTTGGCTATGGCCCAATCACTATATTGAAATTTAAAAAAGGGCGACCGGTGGGGATTGAACCCACGAATGCCGGAGCCACAATCCGGTGCGTTAACCACTTCGCCACGACCGCCATATTGGCAGGGGTAGTAGGAATCGAACCCACATCAAAGGTTTTGGAGACCTTCGTTTTACCATTAAACTATACCCCTAAATATTTATTAAAAATGGTGGAGGGGGGCAGATTCGAACTGCCGAACCCGAAGGAGCGGATTTACAGTCCGCCGCGTTTAGCCACTTCGCTACCCCTCCGTAAAAATAAAAAAGTGGCTCGGGACGGAATCGAACCGCCGACACAAGGATTTTCAGTCCTCTGCTCTACCGACTGAGCTACCAAGCCATATGTTGTTTCTATAAACTAATTAATTTAGATGGCGGTCCGGACGGGACTCGAACCCGCGACCTCCTGCGTGACAGGCAGGCATTCTAACCAACTGAACTACCGGACCATTATTATTTGGTTGCGGGGGCAGGATTTGAACCTGCGACCTTTGGGTTATGAGCCCAACGAGCTACCAGACTGCTCCACCCCGCGATATGAGGAATACTATATTATATATATGGTGGAGGATGCAGGGCTCGAACCTGCGACCCCCTGCTTGTAAGGCAGGTGCTCTCCCAGCTGAGCTAATCCTCCACATTATTATTGGTGACCCGTACGGGATTCGAACCCGTGTTACCGCCGTGAAAGGGCGGTGTCTTAACCGCTTGACCAACGGGCCATTGTGTAATGGCGGAGAGCGAGGGATTCGAACCCTCGAAGCCGCGGTAGCGGCTTACACGATTTCCAATCGTGCTCCTTCGGCCTCTCGGACAGCTCTCCATGGCTCCACAGGTAGGATTCGAACCTACGACCGATCGGTTAACAGCCGATTGCTCTACCACTGAGCTACTGTGGAATGATCCATAAATAATGATATTTATCTTTCATCGCTTGTCCTTAAAGGCAAACCCGGAATATAATTAATATCGCCTGGCGGCGTCCTAC
>NZ_CM001792.1:950179-953154 GCF_000340475.1 Oceanobacillus kimchii X50 | reverse complement strand
AACTTAGATAAGTCCTCGATCAATTAGTATCCGTCAGCTGCACGTGTCGCCACGCTTCCACCTCGGACCTATCAACCTCATCGTCTCTGAGGGATCTTACTCACTCGAAGTGATGGGAAGTTTCATCTTGAGGGGGGCTTCATGCTTAGATGCTTTCAGCACTTATCCTTTCCACACGTAGCTACCCAGCCATGCTCCTGGCGGAACAACTGGTACACCAGCGGTGTGTCCATCCCGGTCCTCTCGTACTAAGGACAGCTCCTCTCAAACTTCCAACGCCCACGACGGATAGGGACCGAACTGTCTCACGACGTTCTGAACCCAGCTCGCGTACCGCTTTAATGGGCGAACAGCCCAACCCTTGGGACCGACTACAGCCCCAGGATGCGATGAGCCGACATCGAGGTGCCAAACCTCCCCGTCGATGTGAACTCTTGGGGGAGATAAGCCTGTTATCCCCGGGGTAGCTTTTATCCGTTGAGCGATGGCCCTTCCATGCGGAACCACCGGATCACTAAGCCCGACTTTCGTCCCTGCTCGACTTGTAGGTCTCGCAGTCAAGCTCCCTTCTGCCTTTACACTCTACGAATGATTTCCAACCATTCTGAGGGAACCTTTGGGCGCCTCCGTTACTCTTTGGGAGGCGACCGCCCCAGTCAAACTGCCCGCCTGACACTGTCTCCGAACCGGATTACGGTCCTGGGTTAGAATGTTCATACAGCGAGGGTGGTATCCCACGGGTGCCTCCACGAAGCTAGCGCTCACGCTTCAAAGGCTCCCACCTATCCTGTACAAGCTGCACAAACATTCAATATCAGGCTACAGTAAAGCTCCACGGGGTCTTTCCGTCCTGTCGCGGGTAATGCGCATCTTCACGCATAGTATAATTTCACCGGGTCTCTCGTTGAGACAGTGCCCAAGTCGTTGCACCTTTCGTGCGGGTCGGAACTTACCCGACAAGGAATTTCGCTACCTTAGGACCGTTATAGTTACGGCCGCCGTTTACTGGGGCTTCGGTTCAAAGCTTCGCTCCGAAGAGCTAACTCGTCCCCTTAACCTTCCAGCACCGGGCAGGTGTCAGCCCCTATACTTCGCCTTTCGGCTTCGCAGAGACCTGTGTTTTTGCTAAACAGTCGCTTGGGCCTATTCACTGCGGCTCCTCCTTAAAAGGAGCACCCCTTCTCCCGAAGTTACGGGGTCATTTTGCCGAGTTCCTTAACGAGAGTTCTCCCGCTCACCTTAGGATTCTCTCCTCGCCTACCTGTGTCGGTTTGCGGTACGGGCACCTATGATCTAACTAGAGGCTTTTCTTGGCAGTGTGAAATCCGGAACTTCGGTACTTTATTTCCCTCCCCATCACAGCTTGAAATTGCCAGACGGATTTGCCTATCTGACTTTCTCACTGCTTGGGCGCACACATCCATCGGTGCGCATTCCTTATCCTACTGCGTCCCCCCATCGCTCAAACAATCATGAGGTGGTACAGGAATATCTACCTGTTGTCCATCGCCTACGCCTGTCGGCCTCGGCTTAGGTCCCGACTAACCCTGAGAGGACGAGCCTTCCTCAGGAAACCTTAGGCATTCGGTGAAAGAGATTCTCACTCTTTTTTCGCTACTCATACCGGCATTCTCACTTCTAAGCGCTCCACCAGTCCTCACGGTCTGACTTCACAGCACTTAGAACGCTCTCCTACCATTGTTCGTAAGAACAATCCGCAGCTTCGGTGATACGTTTAGCCCCGGTACATTTTCGGCGCAGAGTCACTCGACCAGTGAGCTATTACGCACTCTTTAAATGGTGGCTGCTTCTAAGCCAACATCCTGGTTGTCTGGGCAACTCCACATCCTTTTCCACTTAACGTATACTTTGGGACCTTAGCTGGCGGTCTGGGCTGTTTCCCTTTCGACTATGAACCTTATCACCCATAGTCTGACTCCCAAGTTTAAGTAACTGGCATTCGGAGTTTGACTGAATTCGGTAACCCGGTAGGGGCCCCTAGTCCAATCAGTGCTCTACCTCCAGTACTCATCATCTTGAGGCTAGCCCTAAAGCTATTTCGGAGAGAACCAGCTATCTCCGTGTTCGATTGGCATTTCACCCCTACCCACACCTCATCCCCGCATTTTTCAACATACGTGGGTTCGGGCCTCCAGTCAGTGTTACCTGACCTTCACCCTGGACATGGGTAGATCACACGGTTTCGGGTCTACGACCACATACTATATCGCCCTATTCAGACTCGCTTTCGCTGCGGCTCCGTGTCTTCCACTTAACCTTGCATGGGATCGTAACTCGCCGGTCCATTCTACAAAAGGTACGCCGTCACCCATTAACGGGCTTCGACTACTTGTAGGCACACGGTTTCAGGTTCTATTTCACTCCCCTTCCGGGGTGCTTTTCACCTTTCCCTCACGGTACTGGTTCACTATCGGTCACTAGGGAGTATTTAGCCTTGGGAGATGGTCCTCCCGGATTCCGACGGAATTCCACGTGTTCCGCCGTACTCAGGATACACTCCGGAGGAAATTCTTTTTCAATTACAGGGCTGTTACCTTCTTCGGCTGATCTTTCCAGATCGATTCATTTAAAGAATTTCTTTGTAACTCCAAAGGAGTGTCCTACAACCCCAGAAAGCAAGCTTTCTGGTTTGGGCTCTTTCCGTTTCGCTCGCCGCTACTCAGGAAATCGAGGTTTCTTTCTCTTCCTCCAGGTACTGAGATGTTTCAGTTCCCCGGGTCTGCTCCCTATACCCTATGTATTGAGGTATAGGTACTGCTCCATTACGAACAGTGGGTTTCCCCATTCGGAAATCCCCGGATCAAAGTTTACTTACAACTCCCCGAGGCATATCGGTGTTAGTCCCGTCCTTCTTCAGCTCCTAGTGCCAAGGCATCCACCGTGCGCCCTTATTCACTTAACTAAGTTGTTATTTCAGTAAATAAGCGTGCTAATTTAATAGCCTTGTTTCAATA
>NZ_CM001792.1:910708-948189 GCF_000340475.1 Oceanobacillus kimchii X50 | reverse complement strand
GCGCTCTTAAGCAGCGACCTCTTAAATATACCATGCTGTGTTTTTTTTGTCAACAACTTTTTTGTTGTTTTTTTTAAATCTTTTTTTGCTGAACGCTTGCTCAAATCAGCAACGAAATTTACTTTACCATGGCTCATAATGAAAGTCAACGATTATTTTACATTTTTTTAACACAAACATTAAAACAAGGAAAGATATGGGGGGTAATGCAAAATAATCGTTTCCTAGGCGCTTTCACCATCTCATTATATTCAAAGTCACAAGGAATGTTACTATTACTTTTCTTTCAATCTATAAGCGCGTTGAAATACAGCAGGGTTTTTTGTCTCTAATAAAACCACTTCTACAATGCCTTTTTCAACTAAATAGGAAAGTATTGCGCTTAAATCGTATGTGTAATGTTGAACATCAGTAGTTCCTTTTATCGAAGCATATGACCAAGGTTCTTCTTGTTTGTCCATTATCTCAAGGAGATGTTTTGAAGCAGAGTGCGCGCGATTATTCATCACAAAATCCATAGCTATCAACATTAGCTCAATTCTTTTTTCAATGGACTCATTACTGTCTAATAAAGTTTCATATAATTTATACACTTCAAGATCGATGTTCTTCACCTGATTCCATACAGTCACTTCAGGATAATAACCATGATCAATAACTGATAATCTTGCTAAATAATGTAAGGAATTTAGGATTTTACTATGCGCATCTCTTATTTCTCCAGCATCATAAAGTAATTTTGCTTCGCTATAACTTTTTACAAGTTTACCAAAATCAATAACCTTCCTTAAATCTCTTTTGTCTTCAGGAAAGAACCTTAATTCTTCTTTAAGCTGTTTTACATATTCATTTCTATCATAGATGGTCCTTCCATATATAATCCATTCGACCGCTCTTCTATAACCACTCGTGTCTATCCACTCCATTAATATCTCTTCTTTTACTAAATGAAGCGCAGCAGTTTTCTCCTCTACTTCATAATGTTTAACAAACCAGTTATTTGATTGTTCACGTACAATAATAAGTAAAATACTATCAAAACCATCTGTTAATGGACGATCGAATTGCGTTGCTTCTATAGTTAAAATTCCTAATGTATTAGAATTACTTGCATGTTCTTGGTAAATTGGTCTTAAAAAATTTTCCATTAAGACGCCTCCCCACTACACCTAATATTTAATATATTCGTTACATTCCAGTAAAATCCTCTAATCAAATTCAATCTTTTCTTAAACTATGCTATACTACAATAGAAGAATAAGGAGGACAACCATGTCACAACAACTTACATACTCAAGTAAAATAAATAAGATCCGCACATTTGCATTGATACTTGTTTTTGCTGGTATTATTACAATGTACGGTGGTATTTTAACCAAGAATATTGAATGGTTAATGGTAATTTTCTTTATCCTGGGTACCTTAATGGTGATCCTTAGTTGTGCAGTATATGTGTGGATTGGTACTTTATCACTTCGAGCAGTACCTGTAATATGTCCAAGTTGTGAAAAACCTACAAAAATGCTTGGCCGTGTAGATGCATGTATGCATTGTAAACAACCGCTCACCATGGACAAGAATTTAGAAGGAATTGAATTTGACGAGAAGTATAATTCACGTAAATATAAAAAGAAATAATTTAAATAGAACAAAAGCGTAAACGCCCATTTAGAAACCATAGCGAGTGCGCCCCCTTGTTTTTTAGGGGGGTTCAACTAAGGTAGAACTTCCTCTTTCCTTCGAGATAAAGGAATCACGGTGAGGAACGAGCCAATGATGACTTTCACTCAAGTATAAGTGCGGCTAAGCCTCATAAAGTACATTCGGCAGTCTTCTTTTCACCCAGGTATAAGTGCGACTAAGCCTCATAAAGTTCATTCGGCAGTCTTCTTTATCGTAGGGCGTTTCGTGAAGTCACCTAGTTTCTGGGTGTTGGAGCTGGACGTGGCAATTTCTGTCTACGAAAAAAAGAGGGCCACAAATATTTACTTTCTTACCTAATAAAAATAAACCCCGTCTCCTGACGGGGTATTTTAATACAATTTAATACCATTAGTGCTTTTTAGTATTTATTTCTTGGCATTCATCGCATTTACCGTAAACTTCTAAGCGATGATGGCTAACATCAAATCCAGTTACTTGTTCTGCTAGAGATTCTACCTCATTTAATAAAGGGTAATGAAAATCAACAATCTTTCCACAATCATTACAAATTATATGGTAGTGATCTGATGTATTACAGTCAAATCGACTAGAGGAATCACCATAGGTCAATTCACGTACAAGTCCGATATCTTTCAATACACGTAAGTTATTATACACGGTTGCAACACTCATATTTGGAAACTTACCTTCTAATGCTTTATAAATCTCATCCGCAGTTGGATGAACCATAGCGTTCAAAAGGAATTCGAGCACTGCGTGTCTCTGTGGTGTAATACGGACGCCTGATTCCTTCAATGTATCGATTGCTTGACGCAGACGTTGTTCAGACACCGTTAAACACCTCTCTTTCAGTATATATTTTTAGTTAATAAAATTATTATATTATAATCTTTATAAATAGTTTACCTTCATAAACCGTTTTCTGTCAACAATGGTATAACGACCAAAACCAATTATAAATTGACACTTCATGAAATTGAACGTGATCTAGCACTTTTGGATAATGTAATTCCACCTATACGCTTTGGCTATACTACATGCTAGTTAAATCAACATGTAGACCTAGTTCTTGCTCACCAAGCTTTTTATTGATATAACGTGCTGCCACAAAAAGAAAATCAGATAAACGATTTAAGTAGGAGAGTACGAGTTTATTTTCAATTTCTTCATCTAAACCTACTACTAATCGTTCTGCTCGTCTAACAATCGTACGTGCACTATGCAAAGCACTCGAAGCTATGTGTCCAGATGGTAAAATAAAATTATTTAATGGGTCTAATTCCTCGTCCCAAATATCTATTTGTTTTTCCATTTCAACTATATGCGACTGTTTTAATTTCCAGTACACTTCTTTGTCCTTTGGAGTAGAAAGCTCTGCTCCAACATGAAATAAAATCGTTTGTACACGATGTAATTGATCGAGAAAGTCTTGTCTTCCTTCCCACTCTTCATTACCAAGCGCACTAACAGCCAACCCAATTGCTGAGTTTGCTTCATCACATGTCCCATATGCTTCTACTCGCATATGATTTTTTGGAACTCGTTGTCCATATACTAATGAGGTTAACCCTTTATCTCCAGACCTAGTATAAATACGCATATTTAACCTCTATTCGTCTTCTTTCATTGCTTTAATGTATGCTAGAGCATTAGAAACATGATCCTTCACTCTTACTTTTCTATATTCTTTTATTAAATTTCCTTCTTTATCAATAATAAATGTAGATCGTTCAATACCATAATATTCTTTTCCAAAGTTTTTCTTTAACTTCCAGACATCGAATTGTTCTGCAAGTTGATGGTCTTCATCTGAAAGAAGATTAAATGGTAATTCGTGTTTATCTATAAACTTCTGATGTCTAGCTTCTGGATCAGGACTTACTCCGAGTATTACTGCATCTAACTCTTTAAAGCTTTCATGATTATCCCGAAAATCACATGCTTCTGTTGTACACCCCGGTGTCATATCCTTGGGATAAAAATATAGGACTACATATTTCCCTTTATAATCAGACAAACTTATATTTTCACCATTTTGATTTGGTAAACTAAAATCATTGACTTTTGATCCTATTTCTACAGACATTATTGTTAACCCTCCAACATATAACCATTTCTTTCAATATATCACATTAAATACAGATATTCATTTATCCCTGCTCCTAGATCCAATTTGCACAACCTTTAATACAAACGCTGCTGGCAATATGTAGCCAATTAAAGCTTGAGACACCGCAATTAATCTTCCAATTCCTATTGGAATAATGTCTCCATAACCTATCGTTAAAAGTGTAACCCCACTAAAATAAACAGAATGTATTAATGACCCAATAATACTAACTTGTCTAAGTTCTCCATGTTCTACAAGTACTATCCCTTCAAGAGATAGTATAAAATATATCATCCCATATCCAATCATGATTGTTATATATACAACAATCATAGCAATGAAGATCTCTATTGAAAAATGTCCCTCTCTCATACGCAACAATTGGCTGATATTATTTGTTTGGATAAAATCATATATACACTTCCCACCTATAATCACAATAATAATTAACATGATCCAAGGTATTATCATAAAGAACAATCCCCTCTTAATGGCTCTTATTCTATATATATGCCAAAGAACAAAGAGCTTGTTCAAAAATTAAAAATGTACGTTTTATAAGAATTTCTAATTGATTTTTGATATATTAGTAACTGGTTAGACAGAGGAGGAAAATAACTGATGAAATTTACAAATTCCGAAAAGCTACATCAAGAGGCTCTTCAACATATTGTAGGAGGAGTTAACTCCCCTTCTCGTGCATATAAAGCTGTAGGTGGTGGTTCGCCTGTATATATGGAACGAGGACAAGGGGCATACTTTTGGGATGTGGATGATAATAAATATATTGATTATTTAGCGGCTTATGGCCCAATCATTACTGGTCATGCACATCCGCATATTGCAAAAGCAATTGCCCATGCTGCAACAACAGGTGTTCTATATGGTACTCCAACACGTTTAGAAAATGAATTTGCTCAAATGTTAAAAGACGCTATCCCTTCATTAGAAAAAGTTCGATTTAATAATTCTGGTACTGAAGCTGTAATGACAACGATTCGTGTAGCACGTGCTTATACTGGGCGTACAAAAATAATTAAATTCGCTGGTTGCTATCACGGACATTTTGATGCTGTTTTAGTAGAAGCAGGATCTGGACCTTCTACATTAGGTACTCCAGATTCAGCTGGAGTTCCAACTTCAACCGCATCTGATGTAATTACTGTTCCGTTCAATGATATTGGAGCATTTAAACTAGCATTAGATAAATGGGGAGATGAGGTAGCCGCAGTACTTGTAGAACCAATAGTTGGGAATTTTGGAATCGTTGAACCTTTTAAAGGTTTTCTACAAGAGGTAAATGAATTAACCCACCGAGCAGGAGCATTAGTAATATACGATGAAGTGATTACTGCATTCCGATTCACATATGGAAGTGCTCAACAAATTTATGGCGTAGAACCGGATATGACTGCCATGGGTAAAATAATTGGTGGTGGTTTACCTATTGGTGCTTATGGAGGCAGAAAAGATATAATGGAACAAGTGGCACCACTAGGCCCTGCGTATCAGGCTGGGACGATGTCAGGTAACCCGGCATCAATGGCTGCAGGTATTGCATGTTTAGAAGTGTTAAAAGAGGAAGGCGTTTATGAAGAGTTAGATCGTCTCGGAAAACGGCTAGAAGAAGGTATTCACGAAAAAGCTCGCGAGCATGGTATTCATATTACGGTTAATCGACTCTGTGGTGCTTTGACGGTATACTTCGGAGTGGATCAGATAACGAATTACGCAGAAGCAGATGCTTCAGACGGAGAAGCCTTTGCAAAATTCTTCCAACTAATGCTGCGAGAAGGAATTAATCTTGCACCTTCTAAATATGAAGCTTGGTTCTTAACAACAGAACATAAAGATTCAGACATTGAAAATACTATTGATGCTGTTGGGCGAAGCTTTGCAGAAATGGCTAAAACTTTATAGCCAATAAAACAAAGACCTACAATCTGGAAAAATCTCAGTTGTAGGTCTTTTTTACATTTAAAAAAACATATGCTTTTATTTGCATATGCATCAACCAGGAACAAACGTTCTATTTATATAACATATAAAATAAAGACATTCCTGCTTCGAATTCTATAATAGTATTATAACTGATTGCTAAATATAAGTCTATAATTTTCCGAAAATTAAATATAAAATATATACTACCTGGCCAGGAATTGATTTTTAGGAGCTATTTAAATGTCATGGATAACATGGGATCGTAATTTAAAAATAAGATTGTTAGGTGAAACCTTATTTAATATGCTGTTTTGGATGTATTTCCCTTTTTTAACCATTTACTTTAGTGAATCAATAGGTGTGGTTGAAGCAGGTTTTATGATGACTGCCCCAGCTATTATTAGCATATTTGGCGGAATGATTGGCGGTTATTTTGCTGATGAATATGGAAGGCGGAATATTATGATACTAGGTTCGTTTATGCAAGCAATGTTTTTTGCTTTGTTCGCACTATCTGTATCCCCTTGGATAGACTACATTGCATTTGTCGGCATAAGCTTAGGAAAAGCTTTTTACAGACCAGCAAGCAGTGCTATGGTTGCTGACTTAGTCTCAGAGAAAGAGCGGCGTAATGTATTTGCTACGTTTGCTTCTGCTAACAATATCGGGGCTATTTTTGGTCCATTTCTTGGAGCGGTATTATTTTTTCAATATAGAACTGAATTATTATGGTCATGTACATTTATTGCCTCTCTTTATTTTGGCATAATTCTTCTGCTTATGAGAGAAACAATGCTTATTCAAAATTCAAAGAAAAAAACAACTGCTCTTTCAGTTATAAAGGATCAATGGAAAAGCTATTTTCACATTCTTAAAGATAAAGTTTACCTCTATTATATTGTTGGTGGAATGTTTATCACGATATCGATAATACAATTAGATCTATACCTTGCATTATATGTAAAAAACTATGTCCCAGCACAACAACTTTTTTCGATAGGCGACTGGTCATTTTCATTAAATAGCGAGCAAATTTTCGGTTGGATGATTGGGTTAAACGGATTATTATTTGTCTTATTAGTGATTCCTATTACAAAAAGGATAAATGGTTGGTCAGATCGAAATGCACTTGTACTCGCTGCATCTTTATCTGGAATCGGGATGTTTAGCGTCGGACTTTCTACTAACATTTGGCTGTTGTTTATACTTACAGTAATTTTTACTATTGGTGAAATCATTCATGGACCAGTAGTTCAAAACTTTGTCGTTTCTTACGCTCCTAAAAGTGCAATAGGACAGTATATAGGAGCTTCTGACTTACAATATTCTTTTGGAAGGTTCATCGCTCCCTTCACGGTCATATTATCAAGTGTATTTCCACCAATGTTTATTTTTGGATTCATTCTACTTTGTGCTTGCATCAGTACACTTTTCTATATCAGAATGTTTAATTTTATAGATAAAGAAGAGATTGGGATATAACAAAAATTTTTGCTCAAAAGATGAATGATAGATTGAATTAGCATAAGAAATATACGGAGACCCCTATGGGAAAGAAGCCTAAGCGTTCCACCCTGAATGCGGAGCGTCTGGGGGCTCACCAGCCGCCTTAGGATAGATAAGTGCAGTATATTTCTGATGCGGGTTTTAAAAAACCTATTCATTCGGATTTATCTTTTGTGTAAATATTATTGTCCCAATCTCTTGTTTTAATTATCTTCTTCTAGGTGTTGAATCTGGTATAAATCATAATAATGCCCTTGTAATTTCATTAATTCTTCATGTGAACCAGATTCAATAATTTGTCCGTCTTCAACAACAACAATTCTATTCGCATGTGTAATAGTCGCTAGTCGATGCGCAACGATAAATGTAGTTCGGTCTGATGCTAATCGCTCCATAGTTTCTTGAATAAGATGTTCGCTCTCAAGATCCAACGCAGAAGTTGCTTCATCAAAAATAAGAATTGGTGGATTCTTTAAAAATACTCTTGCAATAGCAATGCGTTGTTTTTGTCCACCAGAGAGTTTTACTCCCCGTTCTCCTACCATGGTGGCATAACCTTGAGGCAAGGATTCAATAAATTGATGAGCATTAGCGGCTTTTGCTGCTTGCACCACTTCTTCATCCGTTGCTTCTGGATTACCCATACGTATATTCATTTCAATCGACTCAGAGAAAAGTATATTATCTTGTAATACCATACCAATATTATCTCTTAACGATCTAGATTGATAATCACGAATATCTTTCCCATCAACTTTTACACTTCCACCTGTTACATCATAAAAACGAGGAATAAGACTAATTAATGTCGACTTTCCTCCACCACTCATACCTACAAAAGCGACGGTTTCACCTTTGTCTACATGGAGAGTAACGTCTTTAAGTACTGGTAATTCTTCTTCGTCATATTGAAATGAAACACGTTCAAATTCTACCTCACCACTCAGCCTTCCAGGATCAACAGCGTCTTGTTTATCAGATATATCATATTTCTCGTTCATTAACTCAAAAACACGATCAATCGACGCTATAGCTTGCACTAATGTAGTAGAAGAATTAATTAAGCGACGTAATGGGCTATATACACGTTCCATATATCCTACAAATGCAACCATTGTACCTAATGTAACCACACCTGTAATAACTTGATAGCCAGCAAATGCAATAACCAACAACGGTGCTAAATCAGTAATTGTATTAGTTACAGCAAATGTTCGTGCATTCCAATCAGTATGTCGTAATGCCTTATCAAGAAAGTTACTGTTTCTTTTATCGAATTGCGCTTGTTCATAATCTTCAAGCGCAAAACTACGTGTAACTGGTACTCCCTGTACACGCTCATGTAGGTGACCTTGCACTTCTGCCAGTGCTTGTGACCTTTCTCGCGTAAGTTTACGTAATCGACCAAAGAAGTACTTCACTGCAAAACCAAATAACGGGAATAAAATAATGGAAACAATGGTTAGTTGAACATTCATTGTTAGCATAATTACAATTGCTATCAAAATAGTTGTCAAATCCAACCATATATTCATTAAACCAGTAATCACAAAATTCTTCGTCTGTTCGACATCATGTATTACCCGGGAAATAATTTCTCCGGTTTTTGTCTGAGAATAGAATTTTAAGCTTAATTTTTGTAAATGATCAAATAATTTATCACGAATATCAAATAAAATTTTATTCCCTACCCATTGAGCAAGGTATTGTCTTACGTATTCAATAGGTGGACGAAGAATTAGAAAAACAACAAACGATATCCCCATCACCCAAAATAACTGCGTAATTCTTTCAGATTGGGTTAATCCTTCTACAGATATAATATCATCAATTACATACTTCAAGATTAATGGCATTAATAATGGTATCCCAAATTTCATGACTCCAATAATTAATGTCAATACAATTTTCCACTTATATGGTTTTACAAATTCCATATACTGTTTAATACTGCTCATGAACATCATCTTCCTCTATTGATGTGATTAGTTATCATTAAAAAACCTTGTTACGACTCACGGTAACAAGGATACCTCTTTCTTTATAGCTATTGCAATAAAATAGCTTCAATTAATGATACGTTAAGTACATTTCATACCAATTATCGACAAAGTCGGGGGAAAATGGTCCTTTCCCTTGTCTTATCCATCGAATTAATATTTCTAACTGTTGATGTAAAATACGATCAATTACTTGAGGGTAATTCATCAAATTCCTATGTTCTTCGTATTCATCTTCGTCTAATAATTGAAATGTCATATCAGGAAAAACTTTTACATCTAAATCATAATCAATATATTTTAATGCCTCACCATCATAAACAAACGGCGAGCTAATATTACAGTAGTAGTAAATTCCATCATTTCGTAGCATTCCAATAATGTTAAACCAATACTTAGAATGAAAATAACATATGGCTGGCTCTCTGGTAATCCAGGAACGACCATCACTTTCAATTACTCTTGTTCGATCATTCGCTCCAATAACTACACTTTCTGTACCCTTTAAAATTACACTATTCTCCCACGTACGATGAAGTTGTCCATTATGTTTATAGCTTTGGATAGAAACCTTAGACCCTGCATTCGGAGAAACCATTGCACTCCTCTCCTTTTCTTTTTCACCCGCTCAATCAAAATTATTACTACTATTATAATTGTTCTATATAGAAATATAAAGCTAAACGAACAAGAACTGACTTATGTATGCGAAAGAAGATCATAAAAAGAGCAATATAAAAAGAGTTCCCTTTACATCAAAAGGGAACTCTTTCATTTAATAGAAACAGATGTTATTTTTTGTTTTGTTGAGATTTTTGATTTTGTTGTTTCACTTGTTGTGCATCTGTTTCAGAAGCAAACTCAGTACCATATTGTCCTTGACCTTGAGCAGCTTGTTTGTTTTGTTGTTTAACATGCTGTGCATTTGTACCTGCTGCAGTAGTTTGATTTTGTTGATTTTGCTTTTTAGCCATCAATATCACCTCCGCAATAATTAATTTATCCAGTAACTCATTTCTTATCCATCTTTTTTTCACTGCAAAAAATGGAAAGGATGTGTACTTCATAAGTGCACAAAATATAAATGTAAACATTCCTAGGGAGGAGATACCAATAAAGCTTGAAAGAGACTTTTCTGAACTATCCATGATGAGTAAAACAGACTGGGAGGATGGGGAGCTTTATTATTTCCAGCATGCTTTATCACAAATTCTTCCTTATATTAATTCTGAAGGACTTTCCATTCTTCATGAGATAAATAAAGAAATGTTCCAACGCATAGAAAAAAATCAGGACGTCCATTTGGATTAATCCTGATTTTTCCTTATAAAAATTGCATCATTTTTTGATGTGACACAGGGAAAGGGTAATTTACAATTCCTTCTTTAGAAATGAATGTTAATGAATCTTTATTTAAAGATTTTTGAGAAGTATTAGCTTTCTTTATATCCATTTTCCATATAATATGACTGAATGTATGTTTTAAATTTCCACAATCTGATTCTATTTGTAATTCAATTCCATATTTATCATACATCCATTGTTCAATTTGGTTTAAACCTACCTCCTCTAGAGGAACCATTGGAAACTGCCATAAGTTTGCTAATAACCCTTGTTCACTACGTTTTTCAATTATATATTCTCCTTGGTCATTTTTAATGAGCAAGACAATATACTGTTTGATTTTTTGCTTTTTTGCTTTTTTCTTAATTGGTAACTGTTCTTGGATCCCATGTTGAAAAGCCTGACAGTGTTCCATTACTGGACAAAACATACATGTTGGTTTTTTTGGTGTACAGATCATTGCACCTAAATCCATAATTGCTTGATTAAATGAGGAAGGATCTTTATGTGATATAATTTCTCCAACATATTGCTCTATTTCTTTTTTAGTTGATTGTTTTGCAACATCATCTTCTATCTTTAAAATTCTAGAGAACACTCTAAGGACATTTCCATCTACTGCAGGAATGGGTTGATCAAAGGCAATGGATAGTATTGCACCTTTTGTGTAAGGACCAACCCCTTTTAAGCTTGCCAATTCCTTTTCACTATTAGGTATTTCACCATTATATGTATCTACAACTTCACGCACTGCGGTTTGTAAATTTCGTGCACGGGAATAGTAACCTAAACCTTCCCAAGATTTTAATACATCTTGTTCATCTGCTTGAGCTAAATCATAAACTGTTGGATATTTCTCCATAAAACGATTAAAATAAGGTATAACCGTATCTACCTTGGTTTGTTGTAGCATAATTTCTGACACCCATGTTCTATAAGGATTTTTTTCTCTTCTCCAAGGAAGATCACGTTTATTCAAATAGTACCATTCCAGCAAATCGGTTTGAAAAACTGGAATGTTAAGATTTTGTAACCTTTTATTCATCTTTTCCCCACATCCTTTATGTTACAATAGCGACTAGTTTGACTTTAATACTGGTAATAATTAAGGAGGATAATCTTTTATGGACACTGGTACGCATATAGTTATGGGTGTTGCATTAGGCGGCCTAGCAACAATAGACCCTGTAGTGCAAAGTAATCCTACACTATTTCATGCTGTATTAGTTGGTACCGTTGTTGGGTCTCACGCACCTGATTTTGACACGGTGTTTAAACTAAAAAATAATGCAACTTATATTCGACACCATCGAGGAGCCTCCCATTCACTGCCAGCAATTGTCATATGGAGCTTTCTCGTATCCGGATTAATATATTTATTTGTACCTGAAGTTAGTTATTTACATCTTTGGTTATGGACACTATTAGCTGTCGTTATCCATGTGTTTGTCGATTTATTTAATGCATACGGTACACAAGCATTTCGTCCATTCTCTAAAAAGTGGATAGCCAAAGGTTTCATTAATACATTTGATCCCTATATCTTCTTCTTAAATGTTGCCGGAATTGCGGCATGGGCTTTAGGTGCTAATCCTGGCATTACTTGGGTAATTATTTACTCAGTCATTGTACTATACTACATTAAACGATATATGGACAAAAGAGAAATCGTCAAAAAAATTCATGAATACTATCCAGAGACTAAATCTATAGCCACCTCTCCTACAATAAAACAAAACTATTGGCGTGTCGCTATAACCACTCCAGACCACTTTTATGTAGGTAGAGTAGAAAATCGTCATATTGAAATTATTGATGAATTTCTACGGGTTCCACTTCCAGAAAGTGACATAATGGATGTAGCAAAACAAGATAAAAATATCCAATCTTTCTTGAACTTTTCTCCAATTTATCGTTGGGAAATTAATGAACAAGAAGATGGTTCAACAGAAGTTCGTTTTATTGATTTAAGATACCGTTCAAAAGATTACTATCCATTTGTAGCTGTTGTACAAATCAATGCGAATTTGGAAATTGTCACTTCGTACACAGGTTGGATATTCTCAGAAAGAAAATTACAAAGTAAATTAGTTCCTAGTGATTCGTCATTATAAAAAGGATGGTTAGCTTTTAATTAACCATCCTTTTTTATTTATCATGCTAACTTTTTGCCTAAAAGTGAGATTGGCAATGCTTCGATTTCTTCACGTACCTCTTCTAATAAATTTATACGATATCCCCACGCAAATACTCCATTAATATAATCAATTTTAAATGTATAACCTGGCTCCATCTTTAATTGATAAATTTCACCTTTTTTAAAATCATCTGGATTTATTGTATATGCTAATGCCACTTGCATTTTCCGCTCATATATTTGTACTTCAGAAACATTCCCAAGTTGTTCTGCTTTTTGTGCCTTTTCTTTTAAATTTCCAATTTCTCGGTGTAATTGTTCAATAGAATAATCACTATAACGAAAATTCATATCTCTTCCCCCCTATTCATCCTATATAATTGTATCAGCAACACTACCTATAAACCATTGATTTTACTCATCTTGAAGTGACTGATCAATAAACTGGTTAATCATATCAAATGAAAATCCTTTACGATATAGACCTTCCATTACTTTTTGTTTTAGAGCAAAACCACTGTGTTTTTTTTGATATTTATAAAGAAGCTTCTCTCCTTGCAGTTGAAGAACTTCCCATTCACGATCTGCATCCTCGGTTGTGTCCATTTCTTGAATGACCATACTTATTACTCCAGAATCAAACCCTTTTTGCATAAGATTTTGTTTAATTTGATCGATTCTTTTTTGATGGGAATCTTTTGATTTTGATTGCAGTTTTTTATTAATTAACTTTTCTACTTTCTGTTTCTGTTCTTCCACAGAATATTGTTCAAGTGCAGAGGTTATTTTACTCTCATTTACACCCTTTTCATATAATTCTTGTCGTATCATTTTTGGACCTTTAGAAGACGAATTCTTACGAGACCGAACAAACATCTGTGCAAACTGTTGATCATCCACCCATTTTTCTCGTTTTAATCGTTTAATAATTTCATCGATATGTGTCCCATCCACTTCTTTTTTTTGTAAATAATCGCTAACTTCTTTTTCTGAGCGCATTCGATAGCTTAAAAAGTGTATAGTAAGGGTATATGCTTTATGTAATGTATCTTTTTGCTCGAGAATTGAAATCATTTCATCCTCAAGCTCCATTCCTTTAGAAAGACGATATTCAATTAATATCGCTTCATCTACACTAAAACCATATGCATCACCATCAGGAGTTTGTAAAAAGATATTATATCGATTTTTATGTTTCTTTTGTGTTGTAATACGAGCAATTTTTTTCATTGGTTATTCACCTCTTTCTATACATCATAGCAAAAACTACGCAACGAATGAACTAATATAAAGGGAGGCTATCATATATGAAATATGCTTTGATAAGTGGAGGAACAGGATTCCTTGGTTCTGAACTAACTACACAATTACAAAATCAGGAATATCACGTATATATACTTACTAGGTCGGTAGAAAATAAAGTGAACACATCTACAGAGACTTACATAGATTATACTGTTCAAGCTGATTCTCTACCTATATTTGAAGTTGTAATTAACTTAGCAGGTGAATCATTGTTTGGATATTGGACCGAACAAAAGAAACAATCTATTCTCAACAGTAGATTAAAAATAACCAATCATCTTATACAGTTAATGAAAGAAATGAATACCAAACCTAAGGTATTTATTAGTGCTTCTGCAGTTGGATATTATGGCATGTCGGAAGATTTAATTTTTACCGAAAGAACTACCGAAGCTGCTGACGACTATTTAGCTTCTGTAACCGAAGAATGGGAAGAAATCGCAAAAGCTGCAAATTCATTTGGAATACGCACAGTCTATACAAGATTAGGAATATTATTAGGAAATAAAGGCGCTTTTCCAATGATGAAATTACCAACTCAACTTTTTGCTGGGGGTAGAATAGGTAACGGCGAACAATGGCTATCATGGATTCACATTGAAGATGCTGTTCAGTTAATTTTATTCTGTATACACAATAGTACGATTACCGGGCCGATTAATGTGACAGCACCAAATCCAAAACGCAATAAAGACTTCATGAAAACAATTGCTAAAACGTATAGAAGGCCATATTGGTTTCATGTACCTCGCCTAGTTATGGAAACCACTTTTGGTGAAATGGCACACCTAATAACAAAAGGACAGTATGCATTTCCTCAAAAAGCGATCGATCATGGTTTTTCTTTTAAGTTTCCAAATTTACAAGAAGCCATAGAAAATATCAAGGAAACAAAATCGTAGACTGAAACTTCTTCAATTGGTGAATTACTGAATTTTGCATACGTTTATAAATTTTATATTTTCTTCACAAAAAAATGGTTCCCTTTTTTAAAAAAAGGTTGTAAAATAAAACTACTAAAAACATGAAAGAGATGAATCGTATAGAAATTTCAAGCAGAATTAAATAGGGAAGGCAAATGGTGCGCCACCGGGTACTACCTGGTTCTAGTGGGTTCGATTCCCACCCCGAATTTTTGTTGAGATCTATAAATGAAAATTCGAGGGTGGGCAACTTACAGATTCCTTATTATATTGGCATCTGTCTATACCCACCTGGAAAAAAGGAGGGTATTTTTTATGCTAAAAATGCGTGATTTACAGGAGGTGCCTGTACTTTTTGAACTTATGGCGCACCCGGAAGTATTCCCTTTTGTTAGGCATAAAGCAACAACATCAGATGAATTTTATTTCTTAACGAAACAAACCATAGAAGCAGAAGAAAGAGGAGAATTAATTTCTCGTACGATTGTTGATGAATATCAACAGCCCATCGGTACGATTAACCTTTTTGATATAGAGGATAACTATGGATTTCTTGCCACATGGATAGGCCAACCTTACTTTGGCAAAGGATATAATCGTCCTGCAAAAGATGCTTTTTTCCATGAACTATTTATGGATCATAGCATAGATGGTATCTTTATGAAAGTTCGCAAATCAAATGAACGTTCTAAAAAAGCAGTATTAAAATTACCTTATATTACATTTGCAAATGATGTATATCCGCAAATGTATCAACGAGTAAATGGTACTGATGACATTTATGATTTATTTGTAATTATGAAAGAACATTATTTATCATATCAACAATTCCAAATGGATACTCCTGTGGAAAGTACTGGAGAGGAAGTATCTTAATCACTAGAATTACCTTAGTAACCCGCTCGTTGGATAGATGATTTTGTATAAAAGTTCCAATCTTGGTTATGCTACAGGTAAAGTGAGGGATGCTATATGGTAAAGCAACGATCTTCGGAAAAAGAAAAATTCCTTTCAAAAACTCAAGAAGTTTTGTACGCAAGAGAATTCAAACGTGCAAATCGAGTGTATGATCAATTCTCTCAAAGAAAAAGTCGAGGCTAAAAAAAGCTTCGACTTTTTCTTTGAATTACATGAATCTTTTTTTCAAATGAATCGTACAAATACTAATGAATAAAAGAAAGTGAAGTGATACATATAATGGAAGAATTATTAGAATACTTACCAATTATTTTACCTTTTGTTATCATTCAAATCATTCTAATGATTATTGCACTCATCGATTGGAGCAAGAACAAAGAATCATTCGATAGTATGAAACTAGTTTGGTTAATCGTAATTATATTTCTTAATATATTTGGTCCAATTATTTATTTTCTCTTTGCAAGGAGGAATAATGAATGAACTTGTTAACCGTAAATCAATTGACTAAATCATACAAAGGAAAAACTGTAGTTAACCATATTGATTTTAAAGTTCCGGACAACGCTTGTGTTGCATTAATTGGTCCTAACGGCGCCGGCAAAACGACTACGTTAAAAATGCTAGCAGGGCTCTTACAACCTAGTTCTGGCGAAATTATATTTCATAATCGACCTATAAAAGGAGATTTCCGAAATTATATTGGTTATCTACCTCAATACCCTACTTTTTATTCATGGATGACCGGATATGAATTTCTAGTATACTGTGCAAAACTTTGTCTTTTATCTCCAACAGCAGCGAAATCACGTGCTAAGGAACTTCTACAAAAAACCGGTATATATGAAGCTAAAGATAAAAGAATCTCTAGCTATTCAGGTGGCATGAAACAACGCCTTGGGATTGCTCAGGCAATAATTCATCAGCCAAAGTTGTTATTATTAGACGAGCCTGTATCTTCCCTGGATCCTATTGGTAGAAGAGAGATACTTTTGCTTATGGAAGAGCTAAAAAAAGATATGTCCATCTTTTTCTCTACTCATATTTTACGAGATGCTGAGGAAGTAAGTGACGAACTCATCCTTTTACATCAAGGAAAGGTTATTGAATCAGGTTCTATTAGTAACCTACAAGATACATATCAAACTTCTATGATTAGATTAGAATTTCAAGACAGCTTAGAAATATATCAAGAAAAAGTAAATAAGTTATCAAATGTATCCGACACTTATATTGAAAAAAATACACTGTGGGTAACAGCAATCGACATACCGTCTGCTCGAGAAGAAATATTATTAGAAGCAGCCACTCATAACTGGGACTTAACAAATTTTTCGATTGATAGAGCTTCTTTAGAGGACATGTTTATGAAGGCGGTGAACCGATAATGCAATGGAACACTCTATTTCAGAAAGAAGTTGTAGAAAACTGGAGAAATAAAAAATGGATTTGGTTCCCACTTGTTATCATTTTATTATCGATTTTAGATCCAGTCACTAATTATTTCTTACCACAAATTTTAGAAGCAGTTGGTGAGATGCCTGAGGGTATGGAATTCATTTTACCTGAATATACAGTAGCAGAAGTAGTGATGATGACACTTGGTCAGCTCAGTAGCTTAGGAGTGTTAGTAATTGTTTTTTCGTCTATGGGAATTATTGCAAATGAACATAAAAGTGGTGTATCACAAATTATCTTAGTAAAGCCTATTGACCATCACTCATATGTAACTGCAAAATGGGCTTCTTTACTTTTACTAGTATGGGTCTCTTGGATATTAGGCATGCTTGTAAGTTGGTATTATATTTATTTGTTATACGGGCCGTTATCATTTAATCATATGGTACAAACTATCTTTTTCTATGGATTATGGTTATCTCTTGTTGTTACTGTAGTTGTTTTTTATAATACATTTGTAAAATCACAAGGTTTAATTGCGTTTCTATCCATTGCGAGTCTAATGATACTATCAGCTCTAACGCAAGTTTTTCAAAGTGCACTGAAATGGAGCCCTATTCATTTATCTGATTACATTAAACTAACTATTGACCAAAGTCCCATTCATACAGACCTTATATATACCGGTATAGTTACCATCATAATTATAGCTATATTACTGCTACTTTCAGTAATACTTTTTAGAAAACAACAATTAGAGAGATAAAAATAGAGAGGTACGGGAATAATAAAGTAAAACTAACATTCAGTGAGGGAGGTACGCTGATCGTCACTGAATGTTAGTATAACTAGGATTTGACCTAGAGTCCATGAACTGAAATCGAATATTATTGAGCAATATCCTCCAATATTATCCACTAAAGATTTAGCTTCATCAGCTTGAAGTAAGTGTATTACTCCCACATATATCTTTTAGCAACACTTTTTATTATCTAAGCTCTTCATTATACTTTTTGAACAACCGTCATTCTTTTTATAAATAGATAGCTAAACATATACAGTACTATCCCAATAAGGAATAAGATAAAGAATGTTAGTATTGAAGCATCTGGTAATATATTTGCAAAAGCATCGATTAACCAACCATCAAATAGTCCGTATAAGGATACTACTAAGAATGCTGCTAAGAATAGTCCACCACCAATTAATCCGGATCGATAAAAAATCAAACCTACTAAAAATAATAATGCCATAAGAAAGAACATAAAAAAGGTATCAATAATAGTTCGTGTTAACCAGTTATCTGTCAGTAACATTGCTGGATGGGAAAAGATAAAGTTAGATACCCCGAATAAATGATGCATACCCTCTGTAACCAGTTGTAATGTGTTTCCTGCAATCGCCATAAACAAAGAATAACCTAAAAAGAAATAAAAATAACTAAGAAAAATATTATTACGGATTGCTCCCATTTTTAAACCAAATGGTATATCCTTTTTCACACTTTGAAATGCTATAATGCAAACATTCGTGTAGGTCGCAAATGGCATCATCCAGTAAAACTCAGTCGCACCTACATCAATTAAAAAGTAAGCAAGAAAACTCAAAACGATCAGCATCGCAATTAAAATCGTCCAAAATATCTTACCATGTCGCATTAAATCTTGGGTATAATAATACAATAGCCCTTTGACTTGATTATTCATCTTCTATGCCCCTTTCCTTTCTGTTAAGTGAATCATTAATTCCTGAATAGGAACTCCTTCCACTTGTAATCCGGCTGCCATTGCTTCTTCTTTTGTACCGTACGTATATGCCATCGAGTTGCCAGCCAAATCTTTTCTTTCAATTACTTCTTTTCCTTGTAAATAAGCATCTACCTTAGTTGTTGGACCTGTAACAGCTACTGTCTTATCCCTCAATACTTCAGAATCCTCTTGTAAAGCTAACGTACCTTCTCGCAAAATTAATACTTCTTCAAACATTAAACTAACTTCATCAATTAAGTGAGTAGAAAATATAAACGTTCTTGGATATACTTGATAATCCTCTAAAAGCAGCTCATAAAATCGTTTTCGCGATGGAGCATCCATCCCGATATATGGTTCATCAAAGACAGTAATCGGAGCTCTACTTGCTAAACCTACAGTGATTCCTAATGCAGACTCCATTCCTTTTGATAATGTTTTTACTTTTAATTTTTTTGTTAAATTAAACTCTCCCAGGAGTTGTTCCGCAAAATCTTGATCCCAGTCAGGATAAAAAAAGGAGAATATTTTAAGCACGTCTTTGATAGTAATTTCTTTTGGAAAGTTATTTGATTCTTTAACTAAACAGATTGATTCCGTTAGCTTTTGCTTATCAAACGGGCTTTCTCCGTCTAATTTAATTTCCCCACTAGTTGCGAGGATTTGGCCACTGAGAATATCCATAAATGTTGTTTTCCCAGCCCCATTTCTACCTAGTAAGCCATAGATCTTATTTTTTTCTAGTGTAAAAGAGACATTATCTAAAGCATACTTCTCGCCATACTTCTTACTAAGGTTGTTTACTTCAATCTTCATTAAAATTATCCTCCCTTTTCCACATTTCCAATATTTCATCTTCACGCATACGAAGTTTTTTTGCTTCGTGTTTTAATGGAAGCATATAGTGGTCATAAAACGTTTGCTTTCTTTTTTCGATTACAATATCTTTGGCTGATTCTGTTACAAACATGCCTACTCCTCTCCTTTTCACCAAAATTCCCTCTGCCACCAATTCATTTATACCTTTACCTGCAGTAGCAGGATTAATTTGATAAAAGGCGGCAAATTCATTTGTGGAAGGTACTCGGTCTCCAGATTTATAGGAATCATCCATAATTGAGTCTTCCACGTGATCTTTTATTTGCAAAAATATAGGTTTATTTTCATCCAGTTCTTTTCTCATTTTTAGTTCATTCCTTAATTGGTTAATTACTTATGTAACTAACTATATAACACAGGTCTATAAAAGTCAAACCTTATTTAAATAAAGTGAGCAATATGTTTTTTGCACAAAAAAAGGACAAAGCATACGCTTTGCCTTAGTCTTCACCTATTTTTTTATCTTGTTTTTTGGGTAATCTTCCAGCTCGTTTTGTAGATTCTCGCAGTAAAAATTCTACGTGGCTATTTACGCTTCGAAATTCATCTTGCGCCCATTTTTGTAATACATCGTAGAGTTCTGGATCAATGCGTAAAGGAAAGTTCTTTTTTTTTGGCATAAATAACCCTACTTATTGATACAAGGAACCTGTATTCACCACAGGTTGCGTCCCTTGATCGGAAACAATGGAAACAAGTAAATTGTTAATCATTGCTACACGTCTTTCATCATCCAAATCAACGATGCCATCTCTCTCTAAACGAGCAACTGCATCTTGTGCCATACCTACTGCTCCATCTACAATTTGTTTTCTAGCCGAAATAATTGCACTTGCTTGTTGACGCTGTAACATCGCTTGGGCGATTTCTGTAGAGTAGGCTAAATGCGTTAGTCTTGCTTCAATTACTTCTACACCTGCTACTTTCAAACGCTCTTGTAATTCTTGTGTCAATTCATTCGAAACCTCGTCTGCATTACCTCTTAAAGTTAAGTCATTATCTTCAAATGAATCATAAGGGTATGTTGTCGCAACTGCTCGAATCGCAGTTTCACTTTGGATTTCTACAAATTGTTCGTATTGGTCAACATCAAAAACCGCTTTAGCAGCATCTACCACTTTAAATACAACAACTGCTGCAATTTCGATAGGATTACCATTTACATCATTAACTTTTAGCCGATTACTATTAAAGTTACGAACACGTAATGAAATTGTTCTTCTTACAGAAAAAGGGATAGTTATGACAATTCCTTCTCTTCGAACAGTCCCCATATACTTACCTAAAAATATTACTACAATTGATTGATTCGGCTGTACGATCGTTATTCCACTAATCAAACAAGCTGCAATTAACACAAGAAATATCCCAATAATGAATTGCTGCTGAATGAATGCAAAGGCTCCAAATGCAATTAGTGCAATAATAAGTCCTAAACCAACAATACCATTTAAACTCCATGCTTTCCTTTCTTGTATCATGACATCACCTTTTCATATTATATTTATATTATTATGATATCACTTTTGTATAATAATGTAAATTAATATGAATCTGTTATCCTATAGATTCTCTTATAAACTTTTGTATTGGATTTTCTTCTGGAGTTATAACCATTGAATTTCCATCAGTTTCTAACACAATGTTGCCAAGTGCGGCCGTTGAGTATATAGCAGATTTTACTGAATATAAATTTTCTATTACTCGTTTAACTGGGTGGCCATATCTATTTTCTTTGCTATATGTGAGTATAGAGATATCTGGACTGACTTCTTGTAAAAACTTCAAAGATGAACTAGTTTTTGAACCATGATGTCCCACCTTAATTACCTCAGCTTGAATATCATAATCCTTCATAATTTGTCTTTCTTGAGCCTTTCCCACGTCACTCATCAGAAGCATATCCATATCACCGTACGTTAATTTTAATACGATGGAGGATTCATTATTCGTACTAAAGCGGTGATAGCTATTCCACACATCTAATTCAATCATTGGATCCACTTCAATTGGTACGTCTTTTTCTGCTAAGTGTACAGGTATTTCAAGTTCGCGTAATTTGTTGATGTAATTAGCAAATGTCTTTGTAGGGTGCAATTTCCCAGTATCATAAGCCTCTCCTACCTCTACAGAATCCAATACTTTTAATAACCCACCTATATGATCAATATCAGGATGGGTTGAAATAAGTACGTCGATTTGATTAATTTTTTGTTTTTTTATATAATTAACTACTTTCTCTCCCGCATCAGGTGGGCCACCATCAATTAAAATTGTTCTATCAAGCGGTGTTTCAATTAATATGCTATCGCCTTGACCAACATCAATAAAATGAACTCGCATGCCAGGAGCTTGACCTGCATATATAGATGCAGGATCTACAAATAATATAAAAGGCAGTAATATTATTATCCATAGCTGTCTTTTCATCAATTAACACCTTCTAAACTTATTTGTATTAGTGTTAACCTGTATGAACCATGTTATGAAGAGAGTAAAATGGAAATTAATATAATTTAGGTTAAATTATTCTATTGAAAGCAGAAGTAGTAATTGTTTTATTGCAGTATTATTTGTGTCCCTTCTGAAACGGCGCTCCTCATCTTGGGTACATAATTGACTTTTATCTTCCATGGCTGGTCTCGGTTCATTTTTGGGAACATAAATAATTTCTAAACGAAAAAGGATTAGAGTATAATTTCATAAAAAAACGCTAAGCCAATTTGGCTTAGCGTTAATATATTGCTCATCTTTAAGATGCTTTATCTATTACAATTTCATTCCCTTTAACATCGACATGAATGGAACTTATACCTTCTCCTTCGAGAATTAAATCAGTTAATGGGTCTTCAATTTTATCTTGAATAACACGACGTAAAGGACGCGCTCCAAAACGAGTATCATATCCTAATTTAACCAATTGCTGTTTTGCTTCATTGGAGATAGTTATTGTCATTTTATTTTCTTTTATTGCCTCTTCTAATTCAGACAACATAAGATCAACAATCTGTAGTAAGTCTTCTTCCGCTAACTCATGGAAGTTAACAATAGCATCAAATCGATTTAAAAATTCTGGTTTGAAGTATTGGCTTAGATTTTCTAGTGTAGACACAGATTCATGTGCTTCTCGATTAAAACCAACATTAACCTGTTTTACACCAGTACCAGCGTTACTTGTCATGATAATAACTGTATCTTTAAAGCTTACTTTTCTACCTTGAGAGTCAGTCAATTGACCATCTTCCATAATCTGCAAGAACATATTTTGTACATCTGGATGAGCTTTTTCAATCTCATCTAACAATAGAATAGAATATGGATTACGACGAATTCGCTCAGTAAGCTGACCAGCTTCTTCATGTCCTACATAACCTGGCGGTGAACCAATTATTTTAGAGACAGCATGTTTTTCCATATACTCACTCATATCTAGTCTAACCATTGCATCTCTAGAACCAAATAGTTCCTCAGCTAATACTTTCGTAAGTTCCGTTTTACCAACTCCTGTAGGTCCCACAAATAAGAATGAACCAATTGGACGTTGTTTTGCTTTTAAGCCTGCACGACTACGACGAATTGCTTTCGCTACTTTTTGCACCGCTTCGTTCTGGCCGATCACTTTCTGACTTAGTTGGTCAGATAAGTTTTTCATTTTTTCTTGTTCATCTTTTTGCATTTTTGTTACTGGAATACCAGTCTTCTCTTCTACAATTAACTCAATATCACTGATATCCACATCTAAGACTTTTTCGCCTTCTTCAACTTTATCTAATTGTTTTTGCAATTGAATTTCTTGATATCTTAAATTTGCTGCTTTTTCATAATCCTCTACATCAGCAGCTTCTTGTTTTTTCTTAATAATTTCATTAAGTTGTTGTTCAAGCGTGTCAGAGTCTTTCTGTGCATTAGATAAATTCAATCTAGAACCTACTTCATCCATTAAATCGATAGCTTTATCAGGTAAATGACGGTCTTGAATATATCTACTTGATAAGTTTACAAATGCACGAATAACTTCTTCAGAATAACGAACTTCATGGAATTTTTCGTAACGCTCCTTGATGCCTTCCAATATGGTTACTGCATCTTCAAAAGATGGTTCGTTTACCATAATTGGCTGCAAGCGTCGTTCAAGTGCAGCGTCTTTTTCTATTTGTCGATATTCTTTAAGTGTGGTTGCACCGATGATTTGTAGATCTCCACGTGCTAATGCTGGTTTTAATAAGTTACCAACATCCATCTGTGAACTTTCTGCTGTTCCAGCTCCAACGATTAAATGAATTTCATCAATGAACAAGATAACATCTTTTCTTGATTGTAATTCTTCAATTAACTTCTTCATTCTTTCTTCAAATTGACCTCGAACTCCAGTATTTGCAACTAAAGAAGCTACATCTAATAAATAAATTTCTTTATTCATTAATTTAGCTGGAACATTTCCTTCTACTATATTTACTGCTAGTCCTTCTGCAATTGCAGTTTTACCAACACCTGGTTCACCAATAAGAACTGGGTTGTTCTTATTTCTTCTATTTAATGTTTCCGTAACTCTTTTAATTTCTTTATCTCTACCAATGACAGAATCTACATTTCCTGATCTCGCTTGGTCAGTTAGGTTTTTTGCTAACTGATCAATGAGGCCATTGCCTTTATTTGCTTTTTGTTTGGTGCGTGTACCAGTAGTACTTCCACCATTTCCTTGTGAAAAGTTATTGGCAAATGCTTGATCCATATTGCCGAATGGAGAATTAGAGAAAAAGTCAGAGTTCATCATATTTCCTTGAATATCTTGGAAACATTCATGGCATAGATGAATTTCCATTCGTTGATTATTCATCTGCATTTGTGCATTTATCGTTGCATCATTTTGACCACAGTTTTGACATTTCATTTCTCATTCCTCCTCTATTTATAGTTAAGATAGCCTGTTGGTTTTAATTTATGACAAACGCCTATATACCGTCACAACTATTTTTGACTTTGACTATCTTTGACTATAGTTTCATTATACTCTGACCTTTTTTGACTTTCAAGTATTTTAGTCAAATTTTTTTATAAAAAGTTTGACCTTTGACTAATAAAAAAATATACACAAAAGGAGCCGTAAATGAAACAGCTCCTTTTCCTTCTACAATATTATTATTCCCATTTTAAAACATAGGAAAACCTTGTGGTAATTGATTTTTTAACATTAAATGATCCAGGCTTTTAAATGTGTATCCTTCCTCTTTTAAATCTTTAACTACCTGTTTCAATGCTTTTGCATTATCTGATGATACTGCATGAAGTAAAATGATTGCCCCAGGATGTATTTGATCCATTATTTGATCATACGCATATTGCCAACCTTTTTGTCCATCTGTATTCCAGTCAATAAAAGCAAGTGACCAAAAGATATGAACTAACCCTAATTCATTTGTCCATTTTAATGTATCTTCATTAAATACTCCTCTTGGGGGGCGCAAATACATCATTTCTTTCTGATCACTAACTTCTGCCACTGCATTTTCCAAATCTTCTACTTCTTTTTGTATTGCTTGTTTGTTCATAATAGTAAAATCTGGATGGTGATAGGAATGATTTCCAATGATATGTCCTTCATTCACCATACGTTTTATTAAATCTGGTTTACTCTTAACATAATGACCAGTTACAAAAAATGTTGCAGGTACTTTTTCTTCCTTTAAAACATCAAGAATTTCATCCGTATATCCTTGTTCATAACCATTATCAAACGTTACATATAAAACTTTTTCTCCCGAATCATCTACATAATATGCATTATACTCATCTAATAATGCTTGATATGAACCTATATCCGGTATTTCATGATTAGAATTTTTACTATAACCCCACCCGTAAGCATGAACCGTGTTTAATGGTAATAGCACATAAAAAAAGGCAAGAAAAACGAGTAAAGATATTGTTTTTTTCATACAATCCCCACCTATGTTTTTTCTTACCTTATCCTGTTTCATATTTTTTTATTCATTATAGAACCATTGCAGCTATCCATCCGAATATAAATAATGGAATATTATAATGCAAGAACGTTGGTACGCATGTGTCCCAAATATGGTTATGCTTTCCATCTGCATTTAAGCCCGAAGTAGGGCCTAACGTACTATCCGAAGCTGGTGATCCAGCATCTCCAAGAGCTCCCGCTGTACCAACAAGTGCCGCTGTTGCCATTGGTGAAAAACCTGCAGCAATACATATAGGAACAAATAAAGCTGCGATTATTGGAATAGTACCAAAAGAAGTACCAATTCCTATGGTAATAAATAATCCTAGTATCAATAGCACCAACGCAATTAATGCTTGATTATCACCTAATGATTGTGAGGTTACTTCTACTAAAGACTGCACTGCCCCAGTTTGTTCCAATACATTTGCAAATCCAGATGCTACAAGAATTACAAATGAAATTGTCCCCATCATTGTAATTCCATCTGTCATCACACGGTCCATTTCTTTAAAAGGTATAACAACAAATAAAAGTAAAGCTACTAGACCAGTTAACGCACCTAGTATTAGGTTATCAAATATAATTTGAACAATTAATGCTAACACTATGGCTACTAATGTAAAAACATGCTTTTTCTCAAAAGTAATATTCGAATCTGTTTGGGTAGCTACATTAGTAGATACATCTTCTCGAGCTTCTTTTGGTTCTTTATCTTTTCGATACGTAATAAATATCGCTATTAATAGTCCAACCACCATCCCTAATCCAGGAACTAACATAGCCATCGTTGTTTGATTCGTTGTGATTTCTGCACCATTATTTTGTAATCCATCAATAATTAATCCGTGGAAAATCAAACCATAACCAGCAGGTATCATTATATAAGGAGCTTTTAAACCAAAAGTTAGTGTAATTGCTACCGCACGCCTATCCATTCTCATCTTATCAAATACTTTTAATAAAGGTGGAATTAGGATAGGAATAAAAGCAATATGCACCGGAACTAGATTTTGTGAAAGTGATGCAACTCCAGCTAATGCGAGTAACATCATTGTCTTTTTACCCGTTAATATGCGAATAATAAAGTTGACTAATAAACTTGTTATTCCTGTGTAACTAATCGCAACCGCAAAAGCTCCTAAAAGAATATAACTTAGAGCTGTATTTGCAGCGCCTCCCATTCCTTCTACCATCATTTTAATTGAATCACTTATATTTAAACCAGAAAGTAATCCTGCCGTAATTGCTGCTACAATAATAGACAGTATTACATTGAACCTGAGCAAACATAATATCGTCATTACTAATACTGATACTATAACAACCCATTCCATTGTACTTCCCCACCATTCTCATCTCTTTATTACTTCATCATGATAAAGTATTAAAGGATAAAATTCAACCCCTTTTTTAATATTAATTTATATAAATCAATTTATATTTAAGATATTCGGTATAAAATCCGAATGTAGCGCTGTCTGATTTCCATTACATACGCACAAGGATTCAACTAACTAGGAAAAAACCTCTATTCTAGTGGATTTTCAAGCCTCTTCTGAGTAGGTGTCACCGTCCTGCATTACAATCTAATAAAGCTTTCCGATAATCTAACATTAATATACGATTTAAAATAGAACTTACGGAACTTGGTGATTAGGAAAGCTTCATCTAATAACAAAAAGCCGCCCTTTAGACAGCTCTCCATAGTTATTTGACATTAAATGAGAAAGAAACGTGGTCTTGAATAGGTATCCAAGCTCCTATTCCTTGTTTCGTGACATTTTTGATTTTTATTGATTTATTCGATCCTTTTAATTCGATATATACTTCCCCAAAAGTAACCTGTCCTTTTTCATTTACTGCTGGTGCAAAAGCTTGTAATGTTCCATGTTTTTGGCTAGGTACAGAATAGGAATTAGTTAACTTTGTACTTTGTCCAAAAATAGTATTATATGACAGGGGAAGCTTCGTCTTTTCCTTCGATTTTAACAACATCATTTTTTTCACATCATTGGGATTGCTTATTTTATTGGTAAGAGCTCCTTTTACTTCTTTTTCCTGTTGCTGAATATAGTTCATATTTTGAACTTCATTTCCACCAATGTTATTCATTTCATTCACATTAATTTCTTGGTATTCCCAGTTAATATTCGATTCTTCTGATTGGTAATTTAGTGGCCATCTTCCTAAGTAAACCATCCCACGATAACCTATGGCAATTGGAGAGGGTTTTATAGAGCTTTCATTTAAAATTTTTATTAACTCTGGATTTTCAATTGGAATTTCAACATCCTCCAGTATTTCTATTGTCCAATCGCTTGGTTCAATTACTTCCTGATCTTCTGTAGAATTAGGATAAGTATTTTCTTTGGAAATATCAAGTACATGACTAGGGACGGCTGAGTCTTCATTTTCTTTCGAGTCATCTTCAGCTACTGCAAGTTGAGGAAAGGTGAGTGATGAAAATAATACTGCGATAAACAAGTAGCTCGCACTAATGTTATTAAGCATAATTACCTTCCTTTCGTTTTTTTCTATTTTTTTCTGAAGATAGTAAAACTATGCATTGAATTCAAAAATGGTATTTAATAGCATAAGAAATACAAAGAGCGAGGTAGAAACATAATTATATTTTGTCTCAACCTCGCTCTTTTATTTAGATACATATACGCTATATCTTTTTTCTAATCTTTCTTGAAGCATTCCAATCAAAATACAAATCGGCCAATAAATTAAAGCAACTAAAATATACACTGTCATCGCATCGAATTCTCTACCTGTAACAATCTGTGCCTTTTGGAAAAGCTCTGGTACAGTTATTACTGCAGTTAACGATGTCGCCTTCACGATATCCATAAAAACATTGGTCAACGGTGGAATGGCTATTCTTGTTGCTTGCGGCAAAATAATTTTTCGTAATGTATGCCAATAAGTCATATTAAGCGCTTTTGCTGATTCCCATTGTCCTCTATCGACACTATTTAATGATGAACGATTAATTTCCGCAATATAGGCAGCACTATTAAGACCGAACCCTAGAATTGCAGCTGCTATCGCCGATAATTCAATCCCTATATAAGGCAAACCAAAATATATAATAAAGAGAAAGACAAGCATTGGCGTACCCCGCATAAAGGAGATATAAATTCTAGATGGCCAACGTAATAGGAATGTTTTTGAATCTCTCGCCAAGGCGAGAAATAAGCCAAAAACTAATCCAATTGCCATACCTGCTATAGCAATCATGATAGTATAAGGTAATCCCTCTAAAATGAATGGTAAATTTCGTAAAGCAAGGTCAACATCAAAAATATTAAACAACTTTGTCATTAATATAATATTCATCTTTTAGCGCCTTTTACAAATCTAACCCATCAATTTCTTCAATCTCTTCGTTCGGTTCTACAGATGCATCTTCTTCATAAAATTCTTTCGCTAGTTCGCTTAAAGTTCCATCTTCTCTCATTTCTTGAAGTACGTTGTTAATTTCTTCTGTCATTTTATCTGCGTCTTTTGGCATGATAACGCCTTGTTGACTAGGATGGAATTTAATCGTTGGATGTAAGTGTAAATCAAAATCAGGAAAAGCAGCTACCCCGAATTTGGTTAAGTAATAGTCGTTGATCACTACATCTGTTCTTCCATTACTTACATCACTTAAATACGCTTCATTTGGTGCATTACCATAAGTAACTACTTCTGCTCCATAATGTTCTGCAATTTGGCTATAAATAGTGGTAGCACCACCACCAGCTTTCTTCCCTTCTAAATCCTCTAAACTTTCTATTCCAGAATTATCTGACTCACGAACTGCCATTGTTGCATAAGAGTACTTATATGGTTCACTGAAATTAAATTGTCCCTTACGCTTATCCGTGATTTCGATATCATTTGCCGCTAAATCTATTCTTCCGCTTTGAACAGCTGGTAACATACTGTCTATGCCCATAATTTCAAATTTAATTTCTAAATCTAATCGTTTTGCAATCTCTTTCATAATTTCTACATCGTAACCTGTTAATTCATCTTGTTCATCATAATAAGACGCCGCTATTAGTGTCCCTGATGTTCCGACTACAAGTTCACCAGATTGTTGAACACTTTCCCATCGTTCATCAGATACAGTTTCATCACTTTTACTATTCTCCGGTGTTTCTTCGGTTTCTTCATTTGTTCCACACGCAGCTAAAAGCAGAATAAACATGAATATAAATAAGCTTAACATTACTTTCTTCATTTCTTTCACCCTTCCCCTATTGTTATAATACGAATCTGAAAATTATTATAACAGATAATAACTATGTGTAAAACAATTAATATAAACTGTATAATTTTTCACAACTATAAATTGTATAACAGATTTTATGATATTAAAAAAGCCAAAGAAAAATACATTTCATTCTCCTCTGGCTTCATATTATTTAATGATTCTTTTTTCGTTGATCTTGTATAAAAGCATTTAATGCTCCACCTGTAATGATAATAATCCCAAATAAATAAAACCATATCATTAAAACAATTACGGTTCCCAAACTTCCGTAAGTGGCCGAATAATTTCCTAAATTATTCACATAAAAAGAAAAGCCCCATGATACTAATTGCCAAGATAAAGTAGCAAATGCTGTACCCCATACCACTTCTGAAAATGAAATACGTTTATGAGGGGCAAGCTTGTACAGAAATAATAAAACGATAAAGAAAATAGCAGAGGATATAATCCATCTTAATGTCTCCCAAACTTCGATAAATCCAGTTGTAAACCCAAACATAGAAAATATATAAATACCGATCATTCTTCCAAATACAGGCAACAATAAAGCTAATAAAATGATGATAACCATACCAACTGTTAATACAATAGAAATTAATCTTGTCGTAAAGAATGATCGCTCCGTTTCTATACGATAGGAACTATTAAAAGCTCTTGTTATTGCATTAACACCATTTGAAGCTGCCCATAAGGTACCTAATATACTAATTGATAAAAGACCGGTATTTTGCTCAGTTAATGTATCTAAGTTTGTAGAAATTAACTGTATTACTTGTTCAGGGGCAAAGGTTCCGATCGTCTCCATAATAAGATTAATATCAATTGGCAGATAGGCGATTAGATTAAGTAAAAACAATAGAAAAGGGAATAAAGATAACAAAAAGAAATAAGCAAGTTGTGCTGCCAAACCAAATACATCAACCTCTTCTATTCGTTGATAAAATTTCTTGCCTAGGCTAATCCAACTCTCCAATGTATCTCTCTCCCCCTATCATCTGTTCTTGTATTACTCTATTTCTTTTCGCCCTGTTTTATTCGTAACTTTATCTAATGTTTGTTCTACTTGCTCTAAAGCGTTGATAGCATTGGAAGATCCACTTGCCACAGCATTATTCAATTTATCAACCGTTTGCTTAATACCGTTAATTGCTTCAGATGGATGACTTGTATAGTAAGATGAAGTCGCTTTAGCTAATACTAACTTTTTCTTTGCATAATCTCTTGCATCCTTATCTATTAATGCTGTTGCTCCACCTGCAACTGCCCCAACTACCATTCCAAGTAAAATTTTACGTTTACCCATGATTCATCTCTCCTTCTTCGTTTAATTGATGGTATTCTTTCAAAAATTGAAGTAAATGTTGACATCCACTTAATATAAGTTGATACGCGTATTCAAAATTCCCACTAAAAAAAGGATCTGGAACATTAATCACTTGAGAACTTTCCACAAATTCGAGTAAACGACCCATAACAGGACCTTTTTTTGATTGTATCTTTTCCAAGTCCTTTATATTCTGCTCATCCATAACAATAATATAATCAAAATTTTTCCAGTCATCCTTCTCGATCTGCCTTGCATATGAATTTCTATATGAGATTCCCTCACGATCCAGGATGTTTCTAGTTCCACTATGTGGTTGTTTACCGGTATGCCAATTTCCTATTCCTGCAGAGTCTACTTGAATAAATGGAGATAAATTTTCGTTTTCAAGCATATGTCTGAAAATGGCTTCTGCCATTGGGGAACGACAAATATTTCCAAGACAAACAAATAAAACACGTATCAACGATTTCCACCTCTTTCTCTTTTTATTCTATTATAAGCGACTAGATTTGATAAGCAAATACATGTAAATTTCGATAAATAATATAAAATGTATTAAATTTCCTCTTGACATCCAACCAAATATTCGAAATATTATATACTATATAAAAAAAGAGGGGGCTAGTAATTTGATAGAGTTTTTAGAAGAGGTAAGTTCATTTGTGTGGGGTCCACCAACATTAATACTAATCGTTGGAGCAGGGCTTTATCTCACATTTAGACTTGGATTCCTGCAAATTCGGGCGCTACCGTATGCTTTAAGATTAGCATTTAGCCCACAAAAACAAGATAAGAAATCTAAAGGTGATATTAGTCACTATCAAGCATTAACAACTGCTATGGCTGCAACGATTGGAACTGGTAATATCGTTGGGGTTGCAACCGCAGTCGTTGCCGGAGGACCCGGTGCAGTTTTTTGGATGTGGATAACTGCTATATTTGGGATGGCCACCAAATATTCAGAAGCAATATTAGCAGTTAAATATCGAGTCACTGATGATAACGGCAAAATGGCCGGTGGTCCAATGTATTACTTAGAACGTGGATTAAATTTAAAATGGTTAGGTGTTATTTTCGCTATATTTGGTTCCATTGCAGCATTTGGTATCGGGAATATGGTACAGTCCAACTCAGTCTCAGATGCGTTACAAACATCATTTTCCATCCCTACATGGGTAACAGGACTTGTACTAACTGTTCTTACTGCACTTGTTGTACTTGGAGGAATTAAAACTATCGGAAAAGTTACTTCATTTTTCGTACCAATTATGGCTGTTATTTATGTGTTTGGTGGGCTTACCATCATGGTTATGAACTTTGATTTAATTCCAGCCGCAGTTAACCTTATCTTAACAGATGCATTTACCGGTAGTGCTGTGGGCGGAGGAATTTTAGGAACCGTAATTCGATATGGAGTAGCACGTGGTGTTTTCTCTAATGAAGCTGGACTTGGTTCTGCGCCGATTGCAGCTGCTGCTGCCAAGACAGACTATCCTGGTAGACAAGCTTTGGTATCAATGACACAAGTATTTATCGATACGATTATTGTTTGTTCCATTACGGGTATTACTATCGTGATGGCCGACATGTACGGTACTGGAGCTGATGGAGCTTCCTTAACTGGGGCATCATTTGCATACTTCTTAGGTGGATTTGGAGAACATATTGTAACCATTTCGATTGTATTCTTCGCGTTTTCCACACTTGTAGGATGGTCTTATTACGGAGAAAAATGTTTTGGATACTTATTTAAGAATCAAAATGCAATGAAAGCCTATCGATTGATTTTTGTTCTGATTGTATTCTATGGAGCAGTTGAAGTAATCGACATAGTATGGCTAATGTCAGATATATTTAATGCTCTAATGGCTGTACCGAATATTATCGGTCTTCTCGGTTTATCTGGAGTTGTAGTTTATGAAACTAAACGATTTATGAAGGTTGCCAAAGAAGAAAAACAACAAGCAAAAAGAACTGGATAAAGAATCATTTTTCCACTTTTAATAAGAGAGATGGGGACATAACTAATCTGTTTGCTCAAAAGACAGACGATAATTACAAGCGTAAAAAATATACTGCTCTTATAGGAGGATTTATCTTTTGGGTAAATACTTTGTCTCAATCTCTCTTATTTTTTTCTTACTTCATTTACTCTTCTATGATGGCCGAAATACATTTTTCATCATTGTTTTTAGCATTATTCACATGTGTACTAACAGGATAATGTATTAACCTATCTTGCTTTTCATAATCAAGCCAGTACTTCCAATCTACAGAATTATGGCTTTTAGGCTCTATCCACTCTTCTTCTCTAGCTTTAGGCAAAATAACAGGCATTCTATGGTGAAGTTCTTGCATATCTTGATTCGCTTGCCTTGTTAAAATAGTGCAAGTAAATAAAGGTTCTTCATCGCCTTGCCATTTATCCCATAACCCTGCAAATGCAAAGACGTCTTTATTTTCTAGCTGAATACGCATCGGTTGTTTTTTATCCAATTTTTTCTTCCACTCATAGAAACTATCTGCAATAATTAAACATCTTTTTGAAGAAAGTAATCGTTTGAAACTTGGCTTTTCATGTACAGTTTCACTTCGGGCGTTTATCATCTTATATCCAATTTTTGGATCTTTTGCCCAAGAAGGCACCAATCCCCATTTCATATAACCAGCACGACGCTCTTTACCATCATGTATAATCGACAATACTTTCTGCCCAGGAGCTATATTATAGCTAGGCTCATAAAAATCTAACGATTGCTGTAGTCCAAATGCTTCTTTAATCGCTAATTCATCTGCTAATAACGTATATCTACCGCACAAAGATTACCCCTCCCTTAAAATAGACTTAAATCCCATTGATTTGCTATATGTCGCAGCAGTTTAATGCCCGCAATGCTATTCCCTTGTTTATCCAATGCTGGGCCAAATACTCCAATGCCACATCCTTCTATAAATGGTAGATCCTGTTCACGAACTCTTGGTGGGACTACTGCAAGTATTCCTCCAGACACGCCACTTTTTGCAGGAATACCTACATAGGAAGCAAACTTTCCAGATGCATCATACATTCCACATGTAAGCATCAATGATTTTGCGACTCGAGCAATTTGTTTTGGAATTAGAGTTTCATCTGTGTTCGGATGTATTCCATCGTTTGATAATACTAAGCCAATCATTGCCAAGTCATCGACTGTAACGTTTAATGAACAGTGTTTAAAATATGTTTCCAATGTAATACTCAAATCAGACTCCAGGTATCCTTCTTCCAGTAGATAGTATCCAATTGCTCTATTTCGCATGGAAGTATCTCGTTCGGAAACATATACGTCTACATCAATTTCAGGCCGATGTCCGAGTATTTTTTCTAATAATTGATATAAGGGCTCTAATTTTTGATCAGATGTTTTTCCTTTTAACAAAGAAGAAATTGTTATTGCTCCCGAATTAACTAGTGGATTAAATGGTTTTTTTGGTTGGTTGATTTCTAAATGCATAATCGAATTAAAAGATTCTCCAGTCGGTTCTACATCTACTCTTTGAAGGACATATGTAAGACCTCTTTCCATGCATGCTACAATAAAACTTAACACTTTCGATATACTTTGAATGGAAAACTCCGAATCTGTATCTCCAGAACGAATGATAGTACCATTCTTACCAATTATAGAAATACCTAAAGTATTAGGATCAGCATGTTCAAGTCTTGGTATGTAATTAGCTACTTTACCTTCATCCGTTTGTTTCTGATAAAAATTTACCCAATTGTCAACATAATCTTGTAACCACTCTTTACCTCTCTCGATATTTAAATTTACCGACCCTTGCACCATTACTTAACACCTCATTTCTACATTGCTTATATTAACCGTATTCCCTAATCTTTTTTATTTTACCCTTATTCAAGACTATTCCATACAAAAAACACTTTCAAAATAAAAGGAATACCTTCCGTTCAAAAGTGTTTCTCCAAATGTTATTCATCTATTTGTCATTTAACCTTTTTCTAATGATACTCTCTACATTACTAGCAATTTCTGCGCTTTTCATTTTCTCATATTGTTCTGGCATAATTGGATCATCGATAACAATTTGAATAGAAGATTTTTTCATTCTCCCACCATCTTCTTCTAACATTTGATAAGTTCCATCAATACTAACTGGAACAATAGGAACCTTTGATTTCGTAGCTAGACGAAAACTTCCAGCTTTAAAATTGTTCACTTCTCTTCCCTTACTTCTCGTCCCCTCTGGAAATATCAACATAGAATTTCCATTTTTTAAATTTTCTATTCCCTGTTGAATCGCCTTCATAGATTGCCTGCGATCTGTACGATCTATAAAAACACAATGAACAAATTCCATCCATGTAGAGATTATCGGAATCTTTTTTATTTCCTTTTTCGCAATAAAGCCAACTGGACGCTCAAGATATCCTAAGAAAGCCAATATATCAAATATTCCTTGGTGATTTGCTACAAACAAAACTGGTCCTGATGGTACTTTTTGCAGCCCTTCTACCTTCACATCTGTTCCTGTTTTGGCAATAACTTTTTGAGATACTATTTTTGGAGTTGCAAATATCTCATCCTTTTTTTCTAAAGCAAGTCCAGTCGCAGCCAAGTTTTTCACTTTTTGTAATTTAAAGATAGTTCCTATAACCAGTAAGGACGCATAAACATATATTCCAATTGTTCGTATCATACTCAACACTCCCTCTGTGCACACAAAAGTTATTATACTATGATTACTATTGACAATGAAGAAATTTGTCGTAAATCGAATAAATTGATTGAAGTGGTTATTTTATATTATTCTTTTTGTAATACCTATAAAGGAGTGAGTCATGATGAGTTATAAAGCATTTGTTTTATACAAAGAAGAAAATAGCTTACACCATAAAATAGAAAATTTAGAAGAAGCTTATTGGCAAGATGGCGATATTTGGATTGACGTTGCATATTCTAGCGTGAATTATAAAGATGCGTATGTTGTTAAAGATGGTTCTTTAGCTGAAACATCTCCTTTAATACCTGGTATTGATTTAGCAGGAACTGTAAGGGAATCTAACAATCCTTCGTTCCAAAAAGGACAAGCCGTAATTGCAACAAGCTATCGTATAGGAACTGGCCATCATGGTGGCTATGCACAGGTAGCAAGAATACCTAGTGAATGGGTGATTCCTTTACCCGATGGACTTACATTAAAAGAGGCTATGATACTTGGAACAGCTGGTTTAACGGCTGCTTTATCTATTCAGAAGTTAGAAAATAATGGATTAACCCCCGACCAAGGACCAGTTGTTGTTCCAGGAGCTACAGGAGGAGTCGGTAGTCTAGCTGTCAATATGCTATCTAATCTCGGTTATGAAGTAATTGCAGGGACCGGAAAAGATGATAAAAAACAATATTTATTACAAATCGGAGCAAGTGAGGTAGTTAACCGTCAAGATTTACAAGAAGAAGCTCCTTCCTCACCACAGAAAGCAAAATGGGCTGGCGCAGTTGATCCAGTAGGTGGAAATACATTATCATATATTCTCAACACTTTAAAACGTGGTGGATCTGTTGCAACTAGTGGTTTTACAGCAGGAACAAATGTCCAAACTACTGTATTTCCATTTATCGGTAGAGGGGTTAACTGGTTAGGCATTGATTCTGTTACGTGTTCAATGAAAGAACGAACAGACGCTTGGCATCGATTAGCAACAGACTTAAAGCCCACTATTTTCCAAAATGAATCTATTCAAGAAGTTACGTTAGAAGAATTAGATCATGTTTTTGAAGCGATGCTTGCTGGTAAAACAACAGGACGGACAATTGTGGCTTTATAATTGGAATTAAGATGAAAACTGTATCTTAGAATAGGAGAGTCCTTTTAGATATGTAAATTATATAATAAACTTGTGGTAAAACACTCAACCGATTCTAATATACATTAAAATGATTAATAGAGCGGGTTCTATTTTCTAAAAATGATTTCTAATTTTCATGATTGTAGTAAATAGTACCCTTCTATTAACCAATACTGCTTTCATTTCCATCA